>DGBM01000196.1 GCA_002384765.1 Demequinaceae bacterium UBA4004 | reverse complement strand
GGGCTGTGGCGCAGTTGGTAGCGCGTCTCGTTCGCAATGAGAAGGTCAGGGGTTCGAATCCCCTCAGCTCCACCCCACCGAAACCCCGTCTGACCAGCGCAAACGCGCGAGGCTCGGCGGGGTTTCATCGTTGTGACTTCCGACGACGGTCCCGATGTTTGCCCCCTGTTTGCCCCCGACGCGCAAAACCCCTGTTCAGGCGGTCCAAACCGGCCTCGTCGGCGGTCGTTCCGAGGTGATGCAGGTAGACGTTCGTCGTCGCGATCGATGCGTGTCCCATCCACGCTTGGACGGTGACAGGGTCGACTCCCCTAGCGAGCCAGAGGCAAGCCGCCGTGTGCCTCAGGTCATGGATGCGCCGGCCCTTGGCCGTGACCTTCCAGTCCAGGGTCCGCTTGACCGCGGTGGAGTGCAGGCGGTGCCCGCGCGAGGTGACGAACAGCAGGTCGCCCCGCTCACGATTGGCTGCGAGATCTCGGACGATAGGCAGGATCCGGTCCGCGATGGGCACCCGGCGAGCTTTGCCGGACTTGGTGCTCTTGACGTCGACGCCCTCAGGTTCAGCGACCTGGACGATGAGCATGGGCATCGGCACTTCGACGAAGTCGCGGCCGCGGATGGCGCGCAGCTCGGACCAGCGCAGTCCAGTCCATCCGGCAATGAGCAGGAGGTCGGCTAGCCGTTGGTCTTTGAGCGCTGCGGCGGTGTGGAACCCCTCGAGCTCCTGCTCGCTGAAGGGGTACATCTCGATACGCGGTTGGCGTGCCTTGGGCACGCGGGTCGACAGGACCGGGTTGGTCTGAATGACGCGTTCGCGCACGGCCCAGGCGAAGAATGAGGAGAGGGATGCGCGGAAGCGCCGGATCGAGGACTCAGCCATGCCGTCACGGGCGAGGGCGACGAGGGCCTTGGTGACCTCACGATCGGTCACTGCATTGATGGCCATCACGCTGACCGACGTGGGCAGCAGTCGCACGACGGCGTTGTCTGCGACGAACGTCTTGCGGGACACAGTGTGGGAACGCTCCTCGAGCCACACCGGAAGGAGCGCGTTGACGCGGGCGCGGCCCGCTCTTGGGTCGACGCCACCGGCCAGCGCAGCTCGCTGACGAGTGAGCCACTCCTGGGCCGCTCGTTTGGTGTCGAAGGTGCGGCTCTCCGCATAGACGCGCCCCACCTTGAGCACCGCGTTGAACCTGCCCGACGGCAGCTTCTTGATGGTCACGACGCGACTTTCTGCAGCCACGTGTGGACGTCGCGGCTTTGGTACCGCGGGATGTGCGGCGATAACCAGGTGACGCGGGGACCACCGCCGTTGGTCCGCCACCGGCTCAGCGTGCTGGCGTTCACCTTGAGGATCTTCGCGACCTCCGCGGTGGTCAGCAAGACCGACAGCTCTGGTGCCGCGTCGCGGATGGTGTTCGACATTTTGGTCTCCTTTCCTACGAAGCGAATTCGTGGACGCTCACGTGTTCTGACACGTAGGCGTCAAGGGAAGCGGCCTCCTCCTTGCCGACGAGGCGGCGTTCGCGGGCCAGTGCGGCTGCGGTGTTGGCGAGCATGGCGTCGCCGGTGTTGCGCCAACCGGATTGGGCGAAGCTGAAGGTGCCGACGATGAGGGTGGTCTCGACGTCAGTGTGCTCGGTGGTGCGGTGGTGCTCGCGACGCCAGATGAGCCGGGCCTCGCGGAGCTTCTTGAGGGTGGTGGAGTAGGCGCGGGACTTGGTGGAGAAGTGACCGCCGAAGCCGAGCATGTGGGCCCAGCGGCGCAGGCGGGTGTAGGAGAGCCGGCCCGAGTTCGCCTCCGGGTTGGGATTGAGATCGTCACATCCGTGCCGGCCGAGGCGCCAGCAGGCGTCGATGATCCGACCGGTGTGGGACGCCGGGTCGGACGTGTACACCTCGATGGTGTCGGCGGTGATCCTGCTCGAGGTGTGGCCGGTGTCCTCGGTGGACTTGGTGGCGTACTTGGCGAGGTAGCCGGCGACTGCGGACTCGGTGATCTCGCCGTCGACGTTGAGACGGACCTCGCGGATGTCGAGCTGATGGCCCCATTGGATGAGCCATCCTTCGGGCTGGTCAGGGTGCGGCGGGGTGCGGAACCTGGTCGAGATGGCGGCCTTGGTGATCGCATAGCGCAGGAGCCGGTGGTCAGCGGTGAGGTGCGGGGCGAGCAGGGTGGCAGGGTCGTCGGGGTCCTTGCCATCGAGACGGACCAGGGCGTGGAAGTGGGCGACCCCGCGGGCCTGCATCTCGGCAACCTTGCCGTAGGACAGCCGCAACCTGGTGCCGTGCTTCTTGGCCCAGCCGTCGAGGAGGGAGCGGGCGTTGTCCATGGTGCGTCGCCACAGCTCGCCGGACATGACGTTCCAGACGACCTGGCCGGTGTAGTCGTAGCAGTCCAGGCACAGCGGGGTGCCGAGGATGCGCTCGTCGGCGGCGTGGGTCTGGTGGCAGCGCAGGTCGACGCCGTGGGGGCAGAGCTTCGTTTTGCGGCCGGGCCGGCAGATGCGATGCACGGGGGTCTGCCCGGGCGTGGTGGAGCGCTTGGCGCGGGTGGAGTGGACCGGCCCGAACGAAGGCGCGGTGAAGGTGGGGAACACGCACGGGTGCAGCTGGACGGTGTCGGGGATGCCCTTGCCGCCGTTGATGCCCGCGAGAATCAACTGGTAGGTGTCGGCCCGGTACACCTCGGCGCAGGCCGGGCAGACAGTGGCGCGGCGGTTCCCACACGCCTTGTAGATGACCCCGTCGGGCATCGCGTCAGTGGTCCGGGTCGACAGGATGGCGCCGGTGCGTTCGGACACCTCGTGAATCTCACCGCGCAGCTGGATCGGGCGGGTGCAGGCAGCCGCCGGGCTGACGTGGTCCATCCACCGCCAGTAGTCGTCCCTGGCGCCGCGGGCGACGGCCTGGTCGGCGGCGGTGACCGGGCGGGCAGGCAGGGTGAGCCGGGCGGGAGCTCGCCGTGCCGGTCGAGGCAGGGGAAAGAGGGCGGCTTGCGTGGGCTCGGTGCTCACCCCCACCCCCGGGACACGTGTCCCGCGGGTGAGAGTCAACATCGAGGCGTCGGCGCTCATCAGCCCTCAGCGGGTTCGAAGGCGTCGCCGCAAATATCGCAGGTGATGCCGCCTTCGTCGAGGACGGCCCGAGCGACGCGAATGCGCCGGGGGCAGGAGCACAGGCAGGCCAGCGCGTTGTTGCTACTGGTCCGTCCCGCCTCGAGGTGGATCTCCGGATGGCGATAGGCAGACAGTGCCGCCTTGAGCTCGTCGAGCTCACCCGAGTAGCGCTGTTCGGTCTCGGCGCGGAGCGTGCACACGGACCAGCCAATGCGGTCGTCCTTGTGCGCGTCGAGGCCCAGCTCGTCGGCCAGCTTGGCGAACTTCTGGTTGTGCCAGCGGCCCTGCCGCGAGGTGTCCTTGACCCCACGTGCGTCGGCGAGCCCGTGGGCGGCCTCGTGCAGCAGAGTGGTGAGCACTTCCGTGGGCGGCCGCTTGAGGCCCTCGCCGGAGATGAGGACCTCGGAGAGCCGGCTCTCACCGTGCTGCCAACGCAGCGAGCCGTAGTGACCCCACTTCGCCTGTTTCGTTGCGGTCCCGGACCCGATGATGATGACCGCCTCGGGAACATCCGGATGGCCCGACCGGACCGCGTTCCACGCCGCCTCGAGCGCGGCCACGAGCTGGATCGTGGTGAACGCGTCGCCTTGACGCGTACGTGTCACCGCTCTGGGTGAGGCTTCCCGGGCCGTGCGTGAGCTCGTGATGCTCATCGGCCCTCCTTCGGGTGTCGGCTGGGCTTGCGGTAGTAGCCCTGGCGGGAGATGTCGGTCTGTGCCCCCTCGAGGAGCACGCCGATCCGGGCGCCGTGTTCGGCGGCCAGGCGCATCGCGTCCATCGCGTACATGACGGACTCTTCAGGGTTGCCGCCGTCGTCCTCGTAGACGGCGTAAACGCCAAGCGAGGCGCCGAGGGCTCGGGAGAGCTGCCGGATGGCCTGGTCGAGGCCGTAGCCGAGGCACTTGAGGTTGCCGAGCAGGTCGTAGACCTCCGGGGCGGGGATGGCCTTGCCGTCGATGGTCAGATGGTTGATCGCCCGGATCGACTCGTTCGCGGTCTGGGCGAGCTTGGTCTCTGCGGCCGCGACCAGGGATGGGTCGGCCACGGTTCCGGCGAGGTTGTCGGTGATGGTTTCGAGGGCCGAGCCGGCCTTCGGGGTGGTGTGGTTCGTGGTCATGCGTGCTCACCTCCGGTGGCAGTCGTGTCTGTGGTGGCCACGTCGAGTGACCTTGTTGATGTGCGCAGCCAGGCGGCGCGGTTGACGAGGATCTGGATGTCGTCGTCGGTGAGGTTCGCGGTCTTGATCCGGGTGGGGAGGCCGCCTTCGGCGAGCAGGAGGCCGACGCCGCGGTCGTCGGGGTTGATCTGCTTGGCGGAGTAGCCCTCCTTGGCCCAGCCCTGGCCGAGGATGATGTCGCTGCTGGAGTCGGTGGTGCACCGGAACGCGATCCGGTAGCCGAACAGGTCCCGCAGCGAGGTGGGGATGATGTCGGCGCTGGGCCGTTGGGTTGCGGCGACGACGATGACGCCGGCGGCGCGGCCCCGGGCGACGAGGTCGCGGACCATGGTGATGAACGCGGCCCGGGTCTTCTCGTCGCCGACGGTCACGGAGAAGTAAGCCAGCTCGTCGATGACGAGCATGATCGCCTGCATCCCATCGGCCACTTCGATCTTGCGGCGGCCTGATCGGGCCAGCTGCTCGTAGCGTGCCTCCATGATGCGTTGCACCCGTTGCAGGGTAGCCAGGCACGTCAGCGGGTCGTTGCCGACGAAGGTGTCGGCGACCGGCGCCCATGGGAGGAGCTCGACGAGCTTGCCGTCGATGAGGACGAGCTCGACATCTGAGCACAGGGCTGCGTGGGCGACGATGTTGTTCAAGGCGACGGACTTGCCCGAGCCGGGTTCTCCGGCGAGCAGCATGTTCCGGTACATCAGGCCCACCTCGGCGGGTGCGCCTCCTTGCTGAGTCCCGAGGTAGATGGGGCGGTAGATCGACAGCCCGGAAGCGTGGCCAGTCGAGGTGGTGGCGTGGGAGGGTCCCGCCGTGCGGCGGGACCGACCCTTCCTCATCGCCTCTGAGACTGACCTGCTGGTCAACCTGCGGGTTGACCGGTCAGTTGACTCCGGGACGGTGAGGTCAGACATAGTCGCTCACGTCCTCTCCGTTGCGTGAGATGACTGGGGCGACCGCGGCTGCGGGCGTCCCCACGGATCGAGCCGAGGGCTTCGGCTCTTTCGAGGTCTGCTTGGCCGACGACGCGGCCGATGCGGACGTGGCTGCCGGCGCGTGGATTGGCGTGACGGTGTCCTTTGTTGTCACGTCGGTGGAGCCGGCGCGGATCAGGTGGAGCGCCCGAGTCGGGTTGACCTCGCCGGCCGGTAGATGCCGGGTCGTGGCGAGCAGCGGTGACTCGATGTGGGCGCGTGCGAGCGGGTCGCGTCGCTGGATGTCCACCCGGACGAGGGCGGCCATCTTGGGTGAGCGGCGGACCCGGGCGTCCCGGGCCCAGCAGGCGGCGGCGATGGCCTCGGTGCGCTGTTCGAGGTTGTCCACCGATAGACCGGGCCGTAGCCACAGCCAAACGGCCTCGCCTTCGCGGGTCGACCTGGCGGCCAGGATGAAGGCCGCCCTGCCGGAGTAGTTGTAGGTGCGCAGCTCGCTCATGCACACCCGTAGCCGGTGGCGGTCCATGACGCACCAGAACCGGTTCCTGGCGAATCGGCGCGTCGGCGCGAACGCGAGTACGGCCGTGAGAGCGGCCACGAGAAGAATGACGATGACAAGCGTCGAGTAGCCCGCGTTGGCGAGCCGGTCGTAGATCCCCACAATTGCGAGGACGGTGATCAGTTCCCAGCGCCAGCGCCAGATCGCGCCGACGACGATGAACAGCAGGAACCGCTCCCGGTGTTGGGGAGTTGGTGTGTGGTTCCAGTTCTTGCCTCCACGACGATGGTCGTGGGGGCGTGTAGTTTTGAACATGACTCGCCCTTCCCATTCGAGGAAAACGGGTTGAGTTGGAAAGACCACGAGGCCGGACGGTTCTCTAGGCCAAGCCCGGCCCCGCGGTCGACTTCCGGGAGCAGCCCCTACGGGGGCTGCTCTCTCATGAGGCTGTCGGGTCGCTCGACCCGTCAATCGACGTCAAGTCACACCAGAGGCTGAACGCCACATCGCGGGCCTTCTCGACTGCTGCGAGATGGTCCTGCGGCGTCTCCTGGCGTACGGCTGCGACGATCGATGCCCTCCACAGACGCTCTGCTTCCAGCTGCGCGTCCTCGATGTGTTGCTGTGTCAGCTCCTCTGCCCTGGCGCGGGCGGTCAGCTCTGACACGAGCCGGACTGGTGCCGGCGATCCGGTCCGTCGGATGTGATGAGTCATCACGCACGTCCTTCAGGAGTTCCACGGACCCGCTGGGTCCGCAGGGAGTGGGTCAAGCAGCCTTCGTGGCACCGAGCGCCGTGATCGACTTCGCTCGGAACGCCACACCGTTCTTGCCGTTCGTGGCCCACGGGATGGCCTCCAGCTCGGCCAGGCCGATTGCCGTGCCCACCGTCACCTTCGGCATCTGTCCAGCCACGGTGACGTTGAGCATCTCGCCGCCTGTCTCGTCGAGCGCCATCACTTGGACCGTCCACAGCGGCTCGTTGGTGATCCGGTCCTGCTTCTGACGACCGTTCTGGTCCTGCTTCTCCACCGCGGCCTTGGTGACCGTGAACGTCTTGCCCTGCGTGTCGATGATCAGCTTCATGACTCTGCCTCCTCGGCATCTACGGCAGCACCCCCAGTGGGTGCAGCGCCTTGGGGTGTTTTGTCCCCAAGAAGAGCGAAGCATAATATTCTCGCTGACTCAAGCAGCATGGACATATTTCTCGAATCAGGGGAGCATGATGATGTCAGGCGCCCGCTTGCTTGCGGGCGCACACGAGAGGGAAGGACGACGATGAAACTTGAACTGCTGACGAAGTGGGTCAACTCGGGCTCGAGCGGCTGCCCCAGCGTGTACACCACGGAGGACCCAGAGACTCTGGTCGTCCAGGGCAACGTGCTCGACGAGCAGACCCGACGCCAGCTCGCGGACGAGTTGCCGGGTGAGGACGCGATCGCGATCCCCACCGAGACGATCCTGCGCGCAGCCGAGATGATCCGGAGTCGTCAGTGACACGCACGCGTCAACACGACGAGTTCACAGATCTCGACGCGCCCGAGTGGCTGGCTCTGTTCGAGAACGTTCGACAGTCGTGGTTCCGGCTGGAGACCCTGCAGAGGTACTCAGTGGACTACGAGCGAGATGAGTTCGAGCAGTTCCTGCTCATTGGGCGTCTCAAACGAGAACCAGGCGCCTGGCAGCGAATGCTACAGCGACACAGGGCTGCTGGGCGCAAGCTGCAGAGGGTGCACGTCGTCGAGGAACCACTGACGGACTACCTCCGTTACGAGCTCGCGGCGTATGAGCAGAACGCTGCGGCCGGCGAGGAGATCCGGCTGCTGCCCGTCACGCCCCCGGCCTGGCCGTCAGGTCTACCTCGCGGGCGGGACTTCTGGCTGTTCGATGACACAGAGGTCTGGGACATGCATTACGACGAGCAGGGACGGTTCGTGCGCGCCACGTGCACAGACGACCCGGACCACGTGCAAGAGTGCCGTCGTTGGCGAGACCTGGCCCTCGAAAACTCCATCGACCTAAGCGACTACCTGCGACATCACGCCGCCTGACACCACATCGCCGAAAGGACACGATCACCAGTGGCTGCCCCCACCCGACGAGCACGAGCCGCTCTCATTGAGCGACTCCGCGAGGTGCGTCGCACCGCCGGCCTGACCGGCGTGGCGATGGCTCAGCAGCTCGGCGCGGGCTGGGGGCAGCCCAAGATCTCCAAGATCGAATCCGGCAAGCAGCTCCCCACGGACGACGACATCCGCGCCTGGGCAGCCGCCACAGGCACGGACCCAGCAGAGCTCCTTGGCCTGCTCGACCGAGCCGCTCACGAGTTCCGGACCTTCCGAGACGCCTATCCAGCAGAGGGCGGAGCAGACGCGCACCAACAGGCGTATGCCGCCGCTGAGCAGGCGGCCAGCATGCTCTTCTACTACCAGCCCCTCATCGTGCACGCCCTGCTGCAGGCGCCTGAATATGCCCGAGCCATACTTTCCCTCCCTGGCGGACCCGCCGACCACGGCGCGACGTCGGATGAGATCGACCGAATCATCGCCGCTAGGCTGCGCCGGGCATCGATCTTGTACGAGCCAGGCCGTGACATCACTGTGCTCGTCGGGGAGGCCGCGCTACGCACCATGGTTGGATCGCCCGAAGTAATGCAGCGTCAGCGCGACCACATCGCTCACCTTGCTGTCACGGTCCCGCACGCCAAGATCGGCATCGTCCCGTTCGAGAGCTGCCCCATCCTCCCGCTCCACGGGTGGGAGCAACGCGACGGACTCATCAGCATCGAAACGACCGCCGGTGACCTCGAGATTGCGGATCCCCGCGAGGTGGTTCAGTACCGTCGATGGGGCGAACTCCTCACCGAATCAGCCAAGTTCGGTGGTGACCTCGCATCCACAGCGAGAGAGCTCAGCAATCTCTAGACCTGCGGCCGCCACGTCAGTGCGCTCGCCAGGGCGGCACTTCGTCAGCGCGAGGTCCGGTACGCGTGAGCTTGCCCTTGTTCAAGACGTAGACGTCGGTAAGCGACACAGATTCAAGACCAGGAACCGTGACCGCTCTGCCCTCAAGAACACGCAAGAAGTCCTCGAACGTTTGACGTAGGTTTCGCACCCGATCGGCCTCGAGGTCGACCGAGACGAGTTCCTCTTTGGCCCACTTTTGAGGACCACTTCGGCCCGGCTTCAGCCTTGAGAGTGTTGGTGGCAGATCACGCGTAGCGGCCTGCTCGACGGTGCCATCCGTGCCCTCGACTCCTGTACTGGAGACCCAGCCGATCATCCAGTCTCCGTGTACAAGATCGTTTCTGCGGGAAACCTCAGTCAGTACACGTGCGCGAAGCGCTCGAACCATCTTCACCGCAGCTGGATCGCCTTGGACAATGGCGTCCTCACAAACTGCGAAGCACGCGTCGGCAAGTGGTGCTGCAGTCATCTCGCCTGTTATCAGTTGGATGGTCGTGTATGCACGCCCTGATAGTCCGGGAACCGAGGTAAGGGCCATCTTCATGTCCCAGCACAGCCAGGAGAACTCGTAAACGTAGCGTCCAATGGCCTGAAAGGCTGCTGCAGATTCCGCGCCGCGGGTCATCGGGCCCTCCAAGTTGCTCTGCCTCCCTACGGCGCCATCAGAGTGACCGCCGCCGGGAGACCAGATGCAGGTTCGTGCGACATCGGCATGTCGCAAGACAGGTTGGTACGGGCACCTGCTTGGCAGGGGTGACGACCCGTCTGTGCTGGAAACGTCGCTACCGGCCACACGGTCACCGCGACGTACTCAGCCGTGGATATCATAGGAGAGAGGCCCGATCAAAGTCGTCTGCTGCCGCCCTCATCTCATCGCGGCCGATCCCGTGACGCAATAAGCCCGTCATCTCCCTCTTCAAGTCTCACTCGACCCAGAGCTCGTCGGCCGGGACATGCCACGGGCCGCATGCACTCTGAGCCTTGCCGCATGCCTGCCATCCGTACCAAGTCTGCTCGCGGACGACCGCGACGACGATCTCGCCGTCTGTTGTCACTATTGCCGGCGAGACCGCTCGTAGGTCCGGTTGGAAGCGGCCTCCGCCGAGATCTCGAGCAAGCCGCGAGCCGATCAGGTGTGGGTGCCGGATGACGGGATGAAGGGGTTCCACCATCGGTTCGTTCGGGTCCTCGAGAGGCCCACGTAGCCATGCACCCGGAGTGCCAAGATCGACGCTGTCCGAGGGCACTCGGACGAGTTCTTCAACCCACAGCCGGGAGCAGTCGATGATCGCGGCCCCCGAGTGGTCCTCGCTGTGGAAGCCAACCTCATCGATGACGGATACGACCGCCTGGCCGGCCCCATCGGCCAGCGTGGGGGTGTCCGAAAGAATCCGCAGGTCGGTGCGCCATCCGTGGGTGGCGAGTCCCCGATGCTCGTTGAACGTCGCAAAGCGCAGCCGGGTTCGACTTCCCGCGACACCCTCGGAGTCGGGGGTGAGCCGGCTGAGGAGGATCGCAGGATGCCCGCATCCCATGGATGCATCGCTCGACTGGATCTCGAGGTCACCAATCAGCGCAGCGAAGCGAGCCTGGACTTCGCGTGGCGTGAGCTCGTTCATCGCGAACCGCCTCCCCCATCAAGGGCAGGACCTGTTGCAGGCTCACCTGGCCTGCCGACGAACGCGAGTTCGCCTTGGTAGTAGTCAATCGAGAGGAAGTCGTGGACGACCTCGACGGTGAGCCCGGGACGGGGTGCGTGGACGATGCCGCCTTGTCCGTCGTACATGGCGACGTGGTGGAAGAAGTTGGCCGGGTCGCCGGGGGCATGGAAGAAGACGAGGTCACCTGGTCGCCACGAGCTGGGGTCGTTCGGGAGTCGCTGCACGGCGGCGGCTTGGGCGCTGGCGACACGTGGGATGGTTATTCCGGCCTGGTGCCAGGAGAATTGGGTGAGCGAGGAGCAGTCGAAGCCGATGACTCCGGCCCCTGACCCGAACCCTTCGCTGGGTCCGTTCACGGTTCCGCCTCCCCAGGAGTACGGGACCCCGACCTGAGCGAGGGCCACGGCCAGTGCCTTGCTGCCGGCTGTGCCGTCGCTGAGGAAGGCCGCGTTGCTGTAGCACGAGGCGGACAGGACGGCGGGGTCGCCAACGACCTGAATCGCGAGCGGTTGCCATTTGGCGTACGCGTTGGGGAACGCGCTGCGCTGCACGGCTTGGGCAGCGTCCGTGACTGCCATGGCTTCGAAGCCGGCGATGTCCAGGAGCCCGGGCTGACCTTGCATCCCGCCGGTGTAGAACATGCGGGCGGAGGTGGCTGGGTCCATCCGCTGGTTTGTGGTGCCCCATGCGGCGCGTTGTTGGAAGAGGCCGAGACTGTCGCGGTCGCCGTAGTTGACGTTGATGAGGTTGGACTCCTGCATCGCGGTCGCAACGGCGATCACCCAGCCGTAGGCGGGCACATCCAGTTCGCGCCCGACAGCGACGATGATGCGGGCGTTGATTGCTTGCTCGGACGTCAGGCCGTCGACAGCGACCGCGGTCTCGATCACGGAGCCGGGGCATGCTCTGTCGGCCGATGGCGTCTGCTGCTGGCCGGATCCGCCCACGAGGGCCATGAGCAGCACGCCTGCGAGTCCACCGACGAGCACCAGGGGCGTGACCGCCATCAGGACGCGGCGGATCCGCCGCCACAGGACTTGCCGCGCGGCTATCGCTGCGGCCTCGATGACCATGTCACCATCCTCGAGCCGTGGGGAGTTCCTGCGTCAGTGCGGGGGTGGGAGCTCCGGCGATGTTCTCCGCCGGCTCCAGGCCGCTGACGAGGCAGCTGTCGCCGGCCCTCTCGGTGGCAATATCGATCCGTCCGCCGTCGGTGACGACCCGGAACGTGCGCGGCGCGGGTTCGGTCGCTACCTCTTGCGGGGTGCCGAGCACTTGGCTGGCCGGGACTCGGGTGGGGTCGACCTTCTCGAGCTGGGCGAAGAAGCCAGGAGTCACATCATTCTTCAGCGCAGTGAGCCACTCCGCGGTGGGTCGGTTGGTGGTCACCCATGCGGCGGCGAAGCGAGCCACGAGCTCCTCGCATGGTCCGGTTGGTGTGGGCGATGTCGTGGCAACCGGTGGGCTCGAGAATGAGTTCATCTGGGTGACCGCGGGCTCTGGGGACGTGGGCGGCCCAGCTTGAGCGGTGTTCGTCCGCACGACGCCAGGGGTGGCGCCTTGTGGGGCGGCCTCCGGTGACAATGCGCTTGACGCCTTGCCGATAAGCGCCACCAGGATGAGGACGCCGGCGACGCTGGCGCCGAAGTGCTTCCAGGACCACAGAGGCCATTCGATGATTCGGTGCAAACGGTCAGGCACGGCTCCTCCCCTCGCCCCGCTCGGTCGTCAATTCCTCGGGGTCCGCGGTGATGAACTGCTTGGTCGCCGCGTCATAGAACCGGGTCTGCACACCGGCTTCGGTGATCTCCTGATGGGAGTCGTGTGTCCTGACCGCGCGGATCTCACGGATTCCTGAGGGCAGCTCGTCCACCAGCGTTCCCGACTTCGCGGGAGGATCGTTCGTGGCCCGCGGGTTCAGGTCATACAGATCCTGAGGCCGTATGCCGCTGAGCTCGCTCCGACCGGGAGGCGGGCTGTGTCGGGGGGTGGGCGCTCGGGCCACAACCCCTGCCTCGATGGGGGCCTCGGGCTTCAGCTCTTCGCCGACGTGGCCCCGGGCCGCGCGGGTGTCTGCTACGTGACTGTTTCGTGGGAGGGCTGAGCTCATGCTGTTCACGCGTTCGGGAACTTCGCGCTGGGTGTCGGGAACGTCGGGTTGGGTCCAGGTGATGGTGTCAAAACGGCGACCGATGGACTCGACCGGGAGATTGACCCTGCGCACGTCACGGGCCGGGCCGGTGCCCGTGGGGGTCTCGCCTGTATCGGAGGTCTCGCTGGTGACGGTGGGGGTCGACGTTTGCCTCTTCCGATTGGCGGTGTCGTCGGAGCCGTCCTCGACCGCTTTGCGTCCGACGACGTAGCCGAGCACGGATCGGCGGGCGGTGCGAACGAGGCTGTTTCCGCGTGGCGAGTGGCCGAGGATGTTGGCGAACGACAGCAGCGGCAGCAGCAGGATGAACGCGGCCAGCGACACGACGAGGCACAGCACGAGACTGAGGATCCCCATCCCAGCACCGTTCGCTTTGGACAGGATGGCGGCGATGGCGACGGCGTGGATGGCGGCCCCGGCACCGAAGGCGATCACGTTGATGACCGCTGCGCCGGCGATGTTGCCGATGCGGCGCACGATGCTCGACATCGGTGCGATGACGCCGAATACTGCGGCCGCGGGGAAGAACATGACGAGCAGGCGCAGCATAACCAGGCCGCAGAAGACGAAGAGGTCGGCGACGAGCCGGAACAGGGCGGTGAACAGGGCGCCGATGAAGGCCATGAAGCCTGCGCCGGCGCGGCCTTTGGACTTGCCCTGGACTGCGGCGTAGGCCAGTGGGTCCTGGTCTTGGATCTCCTGGGTGGTGGCGACCCAGTCGTTCGCCTTCTGTTCCGTCACCCGCTGGACACCGTCGGATTCCGCCCGCGCGGCGGCGAGTTCGACTCGGCTGAAGGTGCTCTCCCGGAACAGCAGGGGACCCCATTTCTTGGCGGCTGGGCTGTCCGGGTCGCCGAACTGTCCGCGCAGCCAGGTCTGGTACAGGATCTCGTCGACGACGAGGGCGCCCTGGGCGCGGGTGGGGTCGCCGGGAGCGGTCTCTGTCAGGCCGGCGCTGCTTTGGTTGACCGACGCTATCGACTGGGTGACGGCCTGGTCGAAGAAGCTCGCGACCCGGGTGGGGTAATGCGAGATCCCGGAGACGATGCCGAGAACGAGCATGGCCCAGGCGGCGGCCATCATCACCGAGGAGAGCCGCCCGTGCAGGGAGTAGTAGAGCAGCAGGCCGGCAACGGCGAGTAGGGCGGTGACGCCCCAGGGTGACCAGATGGCGGCGTTGAGCCGGGTGGTGACGGTGGCCACGACGTCGTCGAGCGGTTGCATGTACTGCTCCGGGTGCGCGACGCGGTTGTGGATGCCGTTGGTGGCCGAGCTCAGCCAGGTCCCCCCGGACAGGAAGGTGTTGCCGACGAAGGTGTCGAAGGTGGCGTCGACGTCGGTGAGGCCGCCCACGCAGCCAAGGTCGTAGGTGCTCCAGGTGAGGCCGGCGTACCCGTACTGGTCGTAGAACGTCGTCGACGACGGAGTGGCCCAAGGGTCGCCGGGGGACGGGATGGGCTCGGGTGAGGGGTCGAAGAAGCCGTGCAGTCCGGTGTCGGGGATGGAGGCCGTCGGGGCGGTCTTGCAGTCCCAAGGTGCCGAGGGCAAGGCGTTGGCGCCAGAGGCGGCGTGCGCGAACCCAAGGAGCGCGATGAGGGTGAGTGCGGCCGCCGCGGCGAGCCGGCGGAGACCGAGCTTGATTCTGACAACGGCAGTGTGTGGAGGTGTCGGGCGCATGTCAGGCACTCGCTCGTTCGCTCAGCTCGTCGACCTCGTCGATGGACGTGTTGTCGTCGGTCATGGTCGCGCCAGTGCGATCGACGCGGTTGCGGGCCTTGTCCGGCGTCGCGGTCGTGTTGAGGGCCTCGAGCAGCTGCGGGTGGGCGGACAGGTCCATTCGCATCCGTTCGATGCCGCCGTTGCCGTCGCTGAACACGAACTCACGCGGTCCGCGCAGCCCGTCGCGGCTCGGCCTCGAGAGAGTGCCGAAGATCTGCTCATAGCCGAGCCCGTCGCGGATCCCTGGGATGAACCGCAGGGCGTCTCGTTGGGCTTCTTCGCCGGTGAGCCGGCCGATGAATGCCGCCGAGCAGAGGTTGGCCAGATCGAGCTTCAGCAGGTCGGACGGGTTCTGACTGGCCATCAGGACGCGGGTGTTGTGCTTGCGGGAGTCCCGGGCGGCGCGGTCGATGAACCGTCGGCCCGTGCTGAATGTGGACAGGGCCCAAGCTTCGTCGATGAAGATGCCCTTGCGGGTGTTGATGTCCCCGAAGTACATGCCGCGCTGGGTGAGCCAGGCGGCGAGGTACATGACGCACATCGAGAGCCGCTCGTCGAGGTCCTCGGTTCCGGCGCTGGACTCGTCCGGCAGGGCCAGCCCGCGCAGTGAGTACACCGTCAGCAGCGGCTCTTCCGCGGTCTCGGGTCCGGGCCGACCGACGGGGAAGATGAGGCGGCCGTGGCTGGTCTTGGCGGCTTCGCGCAGGAAGTCGGCCATGTACCCGGCATGCCGGGCGAGCTCGGGATCGCCCTGCAGCTCGGCCAGGGCGGTGACGACCTGGTCGCAGGAGCTCCAGGCGTTGGCGGGGACGCTGCCGACGGCGCGCATGAGGGCGACTTCGGACAGGACATGTTCTTGCAGTTGTTTGGGCAGCATGGCTCGAAGGACGCTGCTGGTGAGCAGGCGTCTGGTGTCCTTGGCCTGTTCCATGGCGGCCCGCCAGTCGGACTCGTCGGCGTAGTGGTGCCGGTCGGGTTCGGCGATGACCCGGTAGGTGCTGAGCGATCCTTCGGGTGCGTCGAGTAGGTCGACGGCGCGCGAGTAGGGCTCGAGCTCGGGGAGTCGGGTCAGGGCGGTGAGCCTCCCGGACGGGTCGAGCACGGTCCATGGCACGCCTTGGACGACGGTGCGGTAGATGATGTTGCCGCCTGCGGTGGACTTGCCGCCGCCGAGGCCGGCGCAAAGGACGGCGAGTCCGGACTCCTCGCCCCTCTCGGTGGCTAGCCAGGGCTCCCAGGTGACGACCCGGGCGGAGGTTCCGGAGGTTTGGCCGAGGTGGATGCCGACCCGGTCGCCGACGGTGGCGGTCGCGGCAGGGACGGCTGCCGCGAGTGTGGTGACGGGCATCCGGCGTCGGTAGGCGGTGGACCCGAGGCGTTCGCCGGGGATGAACTCGCGGGCCACGGCGTACTGGTCCTGAGGCCTCGCGATGGTGATCTGGGGCGCATAGAGCTTGCGGACCATGCCGGCGCGTTCGATGGCCTCGTCCTCGGTGGAACCGGACACGGCGATGCGGTACCAGCCCGAGGTCCGGGTCGACAGGCCGGACAGACCCATCGAGATCTCGTCCTCGACGGCGAGGGCCCTCGATGCCTGCCGGTCAAGGGCGCCAGGGGCCGGTTCGTGGTGCTCGATCTCGTAGTGGTCCTTCTGGGCCCGGATCTTCTGGATGTTGCGGCGCATCGCGGCGCCGACCTTGGCGGCGTCCTCGACCTGGACGTGGCCGGACCACTCGACCGGGAACGGCAGCTCGTCGGTTCGCTGCATCCACGGGATCCCGGGCGGGATCTCGAGGTCGATCATCCGACTCACCGAGAGGACGCAGACGTGGCGCTCGATCCTCCTGTCGTCGTGCTCCCCCATCACGCGGATGGTGCGCCCGTACGGGGTGGCGAACCAGTTGACGTGGTCGGTGAACTCCCCAAGGTCGTCGGTCTCCCAAGTCGCGTTCTCGACTCCTCCGAGCGTCAAGGGTGCTGGCAGGCCCAGCGCGCAGGACCGGTGCAACAGCCATTCCAGCTGCCGCGGGGTCGCCGGGGCGGCCTCGATCCCGGGTGAGGCCATCAGTTCATCGGTGGCGCGGATGTGCTTCTCCAGGGCTGCGACTTCACGGTCGGCCATCGATCCGGCGACCGATCGGAGCGCCTTGAACAGCGGGCTGCGGCTCGGGATCTCGACCCCGAGATAGACCTCCTTGTCCGCCATCGACAACGAGGCCAGACGTCGCTGGTCCGTCCTGAGGTAGTCGCTCCAGCCCGGCAGCGGCGCCGGAGCGTTCAGGTCGTGGTCGTGCGCCCACTTTGCGACCGGGTAGGGCCGCGTCGTCACCCGAAGATGGAGCTCTCGCTTCGACAGCTGGGCCAGCACGTCGGCACCATCGACAATGAGCTGCTCCCTGACCCCGTCCGGGCGGAAGGACCAACCCTGTGGGTCGAGCAGGTACCAGGCCATCAGGTTCTGCCCGGTGACGGTGCAGTGGCCGCTGATCCTGCGTAAGGCAAGACCTCTCTTGCTGTTCATCGTGTCCCCCTAGAGACGGTCCCCTTGACTTTGCGTAACCCGCTGCGGCGCTTGCTCTTCCGATCAGCGCGGCGTTGGGCCCGGCTCGGGCGTGTGGGGACGGCACGCACTCGAGCCGGGCGGACTGTGTGCGTCGTCTCCCTCAGGTCGTCTCTGGGCGCGGAGACCTCGTGCACAAAGGCGCCGAGGACCGCGGCAAGGGGACGATCTGGGTTGACGACGGAGAGGATCAGGCGGGTGAGCCCGACCGTGGCAAGCAGGCTGTAGGCCAGCGAGAAGAAGCCGAGGCCGATCCCCAAGCGGCGCTCCATCATCTGCAGCAGCACGAAAACCACAGCGCCGACCGCATACGCCACGTACCTGGCCCGGAACGGCAGGGTCCGGTTCGGCGGGCCCAGCCACACCGAGTTGACGTTGTAGATCTCGTCATCGACAGGCAGGCGCATGGGTCAGCCCGTCACGAGCGACGCGATCCAAGTGCCGAGGCTGTCGGCCTGACCGCTTGTCGCCAGTCCGAGCACTGCGAGTGCGATGACCACGCCAGCCACGACGCGCATGGCCTTGGCGTTGTCGCCCCGCTGCGCAAGAACGAAGAGCATCGTCGCTACGAGGAGCAGGAGCAGCGGGATGATGTTGGACTTGATCCAGCTCTGCAGGCCAGTGGTGCCGGCAGCAGCCGCTAGCGTTGCAAGTGTCCCCATGATTGTCCCCTTTCAGATGGTTTGGGTAGGTCCCCAAACCATCCGAGCGGACACCGACACGCGACTCAAGCGCGCCCAGAAACCTTGACCAAGTTCTGACGACTTCTTGAAGCTCTCTTGTCCCCTGCCGGCGGCTGAGCCAGGCCCGGAGGATGCGTTCGATGGCAGATACGTACCGTTAGGGCCCGGTAGGAAGCAGCGGCAGGATCCGGTAGATTCGCCCGTTTCGAGCCCGTATGGGAGTTGGGTCGCTAACCTGCCCTTGACGCATACGTGTCAACCTTGGGGGCGAGAACTGGGCCGCGGCCCCGAACGCTAGTCTCCTGCACGAGGCCCGGCGAAGGGGAAGGATCGGTTGTGGCGACGAGCGAAACGTCCACCCCGGCATCGCTCAACGACCCGGTCCTGAACGGGCCCTACGACCCTCCGAGCCGGTACTTCGAGATCGGGCCCAAGGGCCCCACTGGCCAAGTGCTCGATGGGCGTCGCCCCAGCGAGTCCTTCATTCCCGTTGCTCCGGTGCGCAAGGGCCGGGGGCGTGCCTCCCATTCCAAGGCGCCGGGGCAAGTGGATGGCGAGCAACTTGAGCTCTCCCTCGTCGAGGAGACCGTCCAGCGAAACACTCTCATCAACGGCCTGCGGCACGACCTCGACATCTGGCGCGCCAGCGACTACAAGGGCTCGACCCCAACAAGCCGAAAACTCCTCCGGCATTGGGCCGACCCGTTCCGGGAGAACCGGATCCTCTTCGCCCAGCGAGAGGCCGCGGAGACAGCAATCTTCCTCGCAGAGGTCAGCGGCCGGCATGGTTTCAAGGATTACCGACCTGACCTGGACGAGCAGAACACCGGACACAACGAGGCGCTGCCCCGCGTCGCGCTCAAGATGGCGACAGGCTCTGGCAAGACTGTCGTCATGACCATGCTCATCGCTTGGCAGACCCTCAACAAGGTGGCTTCACCTGGGGACAAACGGTATGCGAAGCGATTCCTCATCGTCACACCCGGCATCACGATCCGGGACCGCCTTCGGGTTCTTCAGCCCAGCGACCCGGAGAACTACTACGACCAGCGCGGCATCGTCCCGGACGAACTTCGTGGCCTGCTCGGCAAGGCACAGATCCTCGTCACGAACTACCACGCATTCCTGCTCCGAGACCGCAAGGAGATCAAGGGCGTCGCCCGAACGACCCGCCAGATCCTGCTGGCCGGCAAGAGCGCAGACCCGTTCAAGGAGACGGACGCAGACATGGTGTCTCGGGTTCTCCGCGGATGGGGCGTGGGGACCGGGCGACGTCAGGGCGAGATCGTCGTCCTGAACGACGAGGCCCACCACTGCTACATGGACAAGCCACTGACCGTCGAGGCGGAAGCCGAGGGTGTCGAAAAGGGCGACAGGGACGACCAGGTGCGCAACGTCGATGCCAGGGTTTGGTTCAAGGGCTTGCAGGCTGTGGCAAAGAAGGTCGGAATCAAGACCGTCTACGACCTCTCCGCCACGCCCTTCTATCTCGCGGGCTCGGGTTACAAGGACGGGTTCATCTTCCCGTGGACGGTGAGTGACTTCTCGCTCATGGACGCGATCGAGTCCGGCATCGTCAAGGTGCCGCGCATCCCGGTTGACGACAACGCAGACATCGAGGTCGTAACGTTCCGTAACCTCTGGCCGCTCATCGACAAGAAGCTGCCGAAGCGATCCCGGCGGGACAGCACCCCCGGCGAACTTCCACTTCTACCTGCCGAGCTCGAGGCGGCACTTGACAGCCTCTACCGCTCCTACGAGAAGGCGTTCACGCACTGGGAGCGGGCCATGGCCCCCAAGGGCGAGCCGCCCCCAGTCTTCATTGTTGTCTGCCCCAACACTGCGGTCTCCAAGCTCGTCTATGACTGGATCGCAGGTGAGGAGTATGCCGACGACGCCGGGAACACCAGACTCCGCGACGGACGTCTACCACTGTTCTCGAACATCGTCGGAGATGCGTCTCTGGACCGCCCCCGGACGATCCTCGTCGACTCGGCCCAGCTCGAATCCGGTGAGGGGATGAAGGACGAGTTCAAGAAGGCGGCCGCAGATGAGGTCGCGCACTTCAAGAGTGAGTACCGTCGCCGCAACCCCGGTGCGGACGTCGACTCCCTAACTGACGAGGACCTCCTGCGCGAGGTCATGAACACCGTCGGCAAGAAAGGGCAGCTCGGCTCAGAGGTGCGATGCGTCGTTTCTGTGGCGATGCTCACCGAGGGATGGGACGCCAATACGGTCACCCACATCCTGGGAATCCGCGCCTTCCGTTCCCAGCTCCTCTGTGAACAGGTGATTGGCCGAGGGCTGCGCCGCCGGGACTACACCGTCAACGATGACGGGAAGTTCGAAGCCGACTACGCGAACGTCTACGGCGTCCCCTTCGCCTTCATCCCGGCCGACAAGACGATCCCAGACCCCAAGCCGCCGGCGCCCGTCACCGTCGTCGAGTCGGTGAAGGGACGGGAGGGCCTCAGGATCGAGTTCCCCCATCTGGAGGGCTACCGCTTCGAGGTCCCCGATGAGCAGTTGTGGCTACCGGATGACTTGGAGCCCTTCGTTATCGGCAAGGGAAGGTCCGTCCCAACCTGGACCGAGATCGCCCCCGCAGTCGGAACAACCGAACTCATCGAGGACGACCCCCAGACCTTGCGCACGAGAGCCGTCGCGTTCCGGCTCGCTCGGCGCCTCGTCAATTATCACTTCGCGCATGGCGAGGTCATCGAAACCGAGACCGGCGACGTGAGGGAGGAACCCAGGCCTTGGCTGTTCCCCGCAGTTGCCCGCTTGTGCGTTGAATGGATCGAACGCGCGGTCACGGTCGAGGAAGGCTTCAGCCTCGGCTACCTCGCGAAATACGCGCTCTGGGAGGCCGCTGCTGCCGATGCTGTGTACGGAGCCCTGACCAGCCAGGCGGATGACAGGCGCCCACGCCTACGACCCATCTTGCGCCGCTACGAAACGATCGGATCCACCGGCAAGGTCTCGTTCCCGACGCGCAAGATTGCCCTGCCGACGGCCAGGGATCGATCCGAGGTCAGTCATGTCGTGCTCGACGGTGTAGGCGGCAACACTTGGGAGCAACTGGCTATGGAGTACTGCGAGCACTCCCCCCACGTTCACTCCTACGTGAAGAACGATCACCTCGGCTTCGCAATCCCGTACCTCCACGAGGGCCGCAGCCACGAGTACGTGCCTGACTTCCTCATCCGGCTCCGGCCCCGCGACGGCGAGGAGATCCAGCGCACACTCATCGTCGAGGTGTCCGGCGGCCAGAAGTCGGCACACTCCCCAGGATCGGTCAAGACGAAAGCCGACACCGCGCGTAACTCGTGGGTACCCGCAGTCAACAACCACGGCGGCTTCGGCCGCTGGGGCTACATCGAGATCACCAACCCAACGACCATGAAGCCCGTCCTCGAGGACGCGCTCAACAGCCTGTACGCCGACGGCCCGATCATCGGCGACCCTGACCTGCTCGACTTCACGAGGTGATCAACCGTATGCCGCCCCGCCCCCGCAAGCCGTCCGGGCCCACTCCTGTCGCCTCCATAACTCACCCCGACAAGCGGACCAATCTACCGACTGCGGACGCACAGGAATTCGTTACCCCCGAGATCGAGCAGGCGAAGCGGATCATCTTCGACCGCGATGTGTCGCTGGACCCGCAGCTCGTGTGGAAGGGCAAGTACGGAGACGAGTCCGACCAGGCAATCGAAGCCGCGGCCACCCTTGTTGCGGATGCGCCTCCGATCTACATCCAGGAGAAGATCGATCCCCGCGTCCTCGTCGAGAACCTTCGCCAGACCGCCAGGGCGGGAGGGGCAGAGCCCGAGTTAACGCTGTTCGACACCTTCGATGGGCTCGAGGACCTCGACCTCGTCGACTTCTACCACCACCACGCCAACTGGTCGAACCGGATGATCCTAGGCGACTCGCTCCAAGTCATGGGATCGCTCGCCGAGCGCGAGGACTTGCGCAGCAAGGTCCAGATGATTTACATCGACCCGCCCTACGGCATCAAATTCGGCTCTAACTGGCAGGCGACAGCTCGCAAGAGGGACGTCAGGGACGGGAAGCTGGAGGACGCGGCACGCGAGGCTGAGCAGATCAAGGCCTTCCGCGACACCTGGGAACTCGGAATCCACTCATACCTCTCCTACCTGCGCGACAGGCTGCTCGTGGCTCGCGACCTTCTCACTGAGAGCGGTTCGTGTTTCGTGCAGATCGGTGACGAGAACGTGCACCTCGTGCGGGCCTTGATGGATGAGGTCTTTGGCTCGGAGAACTTCGTCAGTCTGATCTCCTTCACGACGACTGGCGGG
Source organism: Demequinaceae bacterium UBA4004 (assembly GCA_002384765.1). The sequence goes on along the minus strand of DGBM01000196.1, from coordinate 5,117 downwards.
GCCGGGAGCTTCGCAGGCGGGACGAATGTCCTACCGGCGGTCAATAGTTTCATCATCTGGTTTGCGCGTGACCTGCCAGTAGTCAAGTACCGCCAGCTCTACCGACAGCGGGTCGAGGATGGAGCAGGCGCGGGAAAGTACACAACCGCGGAACTGCCTGACGGATCGCGTGTACCACTTTCTCAGGTTCAGGACAGAACTTCCGCCCGCATACTTCGTTTCGACAACCTCACATCGCAGACGACCCGCACTGGGCAGACAACGGTTTTTCCAGTTGAAGTAGACGGACACGTCGTTCGCCCGACCTCAGGCGGGTGGAAGACAAATAGACTGGGCATGGACCGCCTGCGGGCCGCGAATCGTGTTGCGCTGACGGGCCGATCCCTATCGTACGTCCGCTATTTCGACGACTTCCCGGCGTTCTCGCTAACGAACAGCTGGACCGATATCGGAGGCGTCCAAAGTCGGGCCGATCCCAAGGTCTATGTGGTTCAGACCGCCACATCAGCCATCGAGCGCTGTCTGCTTATGTGCACCGACCCAGGCGACCTGGTCCTAGACCCGACATGCGGATCCGGGACAACGGCATACGTTGCAGAGCAGTGGGGACGACGCTGGATCACGGTTGACACCTCGCGGGTCGCGCTTGCGCTGGCCCGCCAGCGGCTCATGGGCGCGAAGTATCCCTTCTACCTCCTCGCCGACAGCGAGAAAGGAAAGTTCAAGGAGACCGAACTCAGCGGCATACGACCAAGTGGTCCGGTGACCAACGACATCCGACACGGGTTCGTCTACGAACGAGTGCAGCACATCACGCTGAAATCGATCGCGAACAACCCTGACATTGTCGAAGGCATGACGCGCGCCCAGATCGAAGCAGCGATCAAGCGGCATGCGGACTCCGAGATGCTCTACGACAGGCCATACGAAGACAGGGGCGTTGTCCGGGTCAGCGGACCGTTCACGGTCGAGAGCCTGAGCCCGCACCGATCGCTGGCGTTCGCTGGGGGCCCAGACGAAACAGTCCATGAGTCCATGAGCGAACAGCACGGTGCAGAGCAGCCTGACGCGCCCAACTTCGAGCAGTCGATCCTCGAGAACCTCGCCAAGGCCGGTGTCCAGAACGGACGCAAGAAGGAGCGGATCGAGTTCGAATCCGTCGAGCCTTACGCCGGGCAATTCATCCAAGCCGTGGGTGTCCAGCGCGGCTCCGGAGACTCCGGGACGGAGGGCATCCGGGTCGGGATCGCTATTGGGCCGCAGTACGGCACCGTCAGCCAGCGGTTCGCACGCGACGCAGTGCAGGAAGCAATCCACGCAGGTGACATCCAGCTGCTATGCGTACTGGGCTTCTCCTTCGACGCGACAACGCACGAGGTGACCGAGGAAGACGGAGTCACCGTCGACACATCACGTGAAGGCTTCGCTCATGTCGCCGACGAGCGTTCGTTCGGACGGATCAAGCTCCTACTCGTGACGATGAACGCCGACCTGCTCATGGGTCAAGACTTGAAGAAGACGGGTGCCGGGAACCTCTTCACGGTCTTCGGGGAGCCCGACATCTCGCTGACGTCCGATGCCTCGAACCAGGTGAGGGTTGAGCTGCATGGTGTCGATGTTTACGACCCCACAACCGGCGAGGTCCGCTCGAATGACACAGGCCAGATTGCGCTGTGGATGATCGACACGAACTATAACGGCGACTCGTTCTTCGTCCGGCACTGCTACTTCACAGGCGGGGGTGACCCCTATAAGCGGCTCAAGACCGCGTTGAAGTCCGAGATCGATCCCGACGCGTGGGCGTCCATGAACTCGTCCAAGTCCCGTCCGTTCGACCCACCCACCACCGGCAAGATAGCCGTCAAGGTCATTAATGACTACGGCGACGAAGTCATGAAGGTTTTCGAGGTGGTCTGATGGAATTCGGCACCCCACTCCAGCCGAAGCAGTTCCTAGGAAACTCGGCAACCGGGTCAATAGGAGATGGGAACGCCCCTACGGTTCGACAAGTCAGCGCAGATCCAGAACGGCCGGCCGTTGAAGGAGCAAGGTGAGGGTATGACAGTCTCACTGCCTCAGTATCACGAACTCCTGTGGCCCGCAGTCGTGGCTCTCCGCGAGCTCGGTGGTTCCGCGTCCATTGAGGAGCTCAATGAGCGGGTCATCAACAACGGCGACTACACCGAGGAGCAGCAAGCCGTCCTTCACAAGGACGGCCCGAGCACGGAGATCGAGTACCGAATCGCCTGGGCACGCACCTACCTTAAGGGAATGGGGCTGGCGGACAACAGCACTAGGGGAGTATGGAGCCTGACGGATCAGGGCCGCCAGGCCACCGCTGATCAAATCATGCCTCTCCGCGCGGCATACATCACTGCCACTCGAGAAGCTCGGCGAAAGAGAGGCTCGCTCGCCAACGACGAGACTGCTGACTCTGGCGACTGGCGTGAAGAACTCATCCGCAGGATCTTGAAGATGGACCCGCGGTCGTTCGAGAGGCTCGCCGTTCGCCTCCTGCGCGAAGCAGGCTTCGTCAACGTAAACACCACACCCGCCTCCAACGACGAGGGCATCGACGCCGTGGGCGTGTACCGGGTCTCGTTGATCTCATTCCAGGTCTACGTGCAGTGCAAGCGGTACAGAAACAGCGTGGGGCCAGACAAGGTCCGGGACTTCCGCGGCGCAATGGCTGGCCGCGGAGACAAGGGGCTCCTCATCACCACCGCCAACTTCACAAAGTCGGCTAAGGACGAGGCGACCCGCGACGGCGCGACTCCTATTGACCTCGTCGACGGCGAGCGGCTCTGCGAGCTGCTCAAGCAGTATGGCCTCGGGATATCGGTCAAGGAACGCATCGAGGAGGATGTCACCGTGCACCACGAGTTCTTCGACGACATCTGAGGACGCGCGGAGCATCGTGCGTCCCCGGTACCGTGCGCGGGGGAGCAGGTAGGTAAACTCAACTCGGCGAACTTGTCCGTTCCGACAAGTTTCTCTACGTCTTCAAGACGGGCCCGTACCGGGCCCGTGAGCGCGCCCAGGCGCCCGCCGCAGCCGAAGGACGGGCCGCACACCAGCTCCGCTTCGCTACGCCGGAGCGGCCCTCTGCCAGGCGGCGCCAGCGGGCGCGCAAACACCGGAAGAGCCGGCCACGTCAGCGTCGCCCACTAGGCACGTGCCCGGCGAACCTACCGAACAAGCGCGGCCTCGACCCGATCGTGGAACGGAGGCGGACCACCACCGCACGCGTCAAGGGCGCTACGCGTCGCTACGCGATGGCCTACGGCCACCCTTGACCCGCACGCCGACGGTCCGCTTGGGCTGGGTATCGGGTCGAGGCCGCACCCCGCCGTCTTGGTGCCAGGTGTTGTCGGCAGAAGTCGGACACACGCGCGTGGGAGGGACTACGCTCGGCCGCAATCAGTCGAGCGGGGGATGACAAGTGGCGTATGTGTGGGGAGCCATCATCGGTGGCGTCATCGTAAGCTCGCTCCTCAGTAAGGCGTCAGGTGATCAACCGGTCTTGGTGGGAGCGCTCGGGGCAATCGCAGGCCTCTTCGTGGTCCATCTGTTACGTGGGCTCCGTCGGAGCAACACCTCCGGGAGCGAGCCGACCCGGACTGAAGGGCCGGGGACTGACCCAAGCGTCGATCGTCGACAGCCGATGGCCGCGCCCCGAGCGAATGATCAGGCAAGTCCGGCCGGAGACGCAGAGATGAGCGATCTTATTGCCCTGGCCGATCGCCTTGCTGGCCTGTTCCCCGGATGGGATGCACGGATCACTCAATTTTCGGACTCGCTTCGAGTCGTCCAGATCGATCATTACCCAGGCGTCTCAACCATGCTGTTCGCCCTCGTTGATGATGCTTGGGTGGCGCTCTCGCTGCTCCTCGACTCCTCTGGCGAGCCAATCCCGGGTGGCCCAGCGCCCGCGCCACTCGGCACTCGACGTGACCAACTCACTGACACAGTGGCCCGAATCGTGGCGGCTGAAGTGGATGCGTATCGTCGCGCGGGGGAACCCGATTCGGCGCTGGATAGTGAGATGCAAAACCACGCTGCCTGGGCTTTGCGCTTCCTCACTACCCACCGCTGAACGCGCCACGTCTGTTGACACGTAGGTGTCAGGCTTAAAGGACCAAATGCAGACGAGTGTGGCGAACGCACGAGGCACACTCCTCCAAGCGGTACAGCAGGGAAGTACAGCAGCGGAAGTACCGTCAGGTACCAACGAACGACGCGCACCGCGCGCTTCCCAGCACGAGAAGCGTTGTCCGCCAAGGCTGCCGCGAGTTCGGGACGAAGCGTTCGGCTGCCCTTTGCAGCATTTGTAGCGAGATCCAAGCAGCACGTCCTATGCTGTGCGGCGACGGCCTGCCACTGTCCCCCTGTCTGTGGCGGGTCGTCCCCTTTGTCGCGACAAGAGGCACCGCCCGCAGCACCAGTCAGCCGCCTAAACGCGTCTAGCATGACGACCACGAGGCGCGGCATAGGGCTTGCGCGAGAGAACTTGGGAGTTACGCCATGGCTGAAGACTGGGCTGACGACGTCAAGAAGTACGCAGCGAACGCCGACGAGGCTGCGGTTGCGGGCCTGCTCAAGAGCTACCGGCTCGTCATGAGCAACGCGGACTCGCGTTACGTGGCGCTCTCCGATGCTGACGAGCGGGCGACCGTCAAGGCCAACTTCCTCAAGAAGAAGCTCGGACTGACCGACGGCGAAGACGCCCTCGACGCGGCGCTCGACGAAGTTGCCCAGACCATGAAGGCCGACCGGACCAAGAGCCGCATCACCGTCTACTACCTGCTCGCCGAGAAGTTCGGGAAGCTCGACGCCGTGAAGTGACCTGCTGAACTGCAGGACGCCGTGTCCGGTGCGTACCCACATCAAGCCGGGCACCCGCCAGCTCGCATCGGCCTGCATCTCCGGGGACCATGACCGGCAGACGACTGTCGACACGAAGTGATCCAGGACGTCGCAGCTTGCCAGCCCACGTTTGCCCCACGTTTGCCCCCACGGTCGAGGGCGGGGCATCGGATGCACCCTGAACAACACGTCCACGAGCACGACGAGGAGGCTGGCCAAGCACCCCAAGGCCTTCGCAATGAGAAGGTCAG
>DGBM01000161.1 GCA_002384765.1 Demequinaceae bacterium UBA4004 | reverse complement strand
CGGCGCCGGCAAGTCGACGCTCATGAAGATTCTGTCGGGAGTGGAGCAGCCCACAGCGGGCGAGATCGTCCTCGACGGACAGCCGGTCGAGTTCGACTCCACGAACGAGGCGGCCGCACGAGGCATCTCGATCATTCACCAGGAGTTGAGCCTCGCGCCCAACCTCTCGGTGCGCGACAACATCTTCATGGGACGCGAGATCCAGGGTCCGTTTGGCGTGGATTTCGCGCAGGAAGCCAAGTTGGCCCGCGATCTGTTGGCGGGCCTCCAGCTCGACGTCGACCCGTCGACACTGGTGTCGGATCTGCGTGTCGGACAGCAGCAGGTGGTGGAAATCGCCCGCGCACTGTCCGTCAACTCACGAATCCTGATCATGGACGAGCCGACGTCGGCGCTGGCAGCCACGGAGGTGGAGGTCCTGTTTGGCCTCATTCGTGATCTCACCGCTCGCGGAGTGGCCATCGTCTACATCTCGCACCACCTTGAAGAGGCGCTTGAGATCACGGATCACGCCGTGGTGCTCCGAGACGGAACCATGACCGCGAGGGGCGAACGCGACGAGATCGACCTCGAATGGATCGTCCGTCACATGGTGGGAGATAACTTCGACCTGGGCACCCCGCCCACCGGCTATGAGTTCGGCGAACCGGTGCTCCAGGTGAAGGGCCTGCGAGTCATGGACCCCATGAACCACGAGCGATCCGTGGTCGATGGTCTCGACCTTGAGGTGCGTGCGGGGGAGGTCGTGTGCATCTATGGACTGATGGGCGCCGGTCGCACGGAGCTCCTCGAGGCGATTGCTGGCAAGGGTGACGTCCAAAGCGGCGAGATCCTGCTGTCCGGCGTGCCCCTCAAGGGCCGAACGATCGCGGAGCGCATCGACATGGGAGTCGGCCTCGTCCCCGAGGACCGGCAACGCGATGGTCTCGTCCAGACCTTCAGCATCGGGAGGAATCTGACCTTGTCGAGCCTGTCCAAGGTCCTGTCCAGGGGACTCCTGTCCCGCAAGGCCGAAAACGACATGTCCGTCGATCTCATCGATCGCGTCACGGTGAAGACGCCGGGACCTGAATTGAACGTCGGTTCATTGTCGGGGGGAAATCAACAGAAGGTCGTCATCGGCAAAGTTGTCGGCACCAAGCCGCGACTCATGCTGCTGGATGAACCGAGCCGCGGAATCGACGTTGGAGCGAAAGGCGAAGTCTTCAGGCTGCTGGCAGCGCGCGCTCAGGAGGGCGTTGCGGTGTTGTACTCCACGTCCGAAGTGGGCGAGTGCCTCGCCATTGCCCATCGCATCATCGTGATGCGCAAGGGCCGTATCTCCGCGGAATTCGGTTCCGACGCCACCAAAGCAACGATCATGGCCGCCTCTGGCGAAGCCGTGGCGGCCTGACTAGATAGGACCCTGGACCATGACGACCAAGACTTCAACGGCGGAGAGGAAGAAGACCCTCTCCCCCGTCAAACTGCTCATCGAGGGCCGCGCGTTTCTCGCGCTAATCCTCATCATCGTCGTATTCTCGACGCTCTCCCCCAACTACCTCACCGTGGGCAACCTGCTCATCATGGCGTCTCACGTCGCCATCTACGCCATTCTCGGGATGGGGATGCTGCTGGTGATCCTGAATGGCGGCATCGACCTCTCGGTCGGCTCGACCCTCGGGTTCACGGGAATCATCGCGGGCTTCCTCTTGCGAGGCGTGGAGATCAGCTTCCTGGGCTACACGTTTGTTCCCAGCGTTCCCGTGGTGGTGCTGCTGTCCTGTGCGGTGGGCGCCAGCGTCGGCCTGATCAACGGCATCCTGGTGTCGCGTTTCAGGGTGGCGCCGTTCGTTGCGACGCTAGGAATGCTCTACGCGGTGCGCGGTGTCGCGCTACTGCTGACCAACGGATTGACGGTCAACGACCTTTCGGGCGATCCCGAGCTCGGCAACACCGGCTTCGACTGGTTGGGCTTCAACCGCATCCTCAACGTCCCCATCGGCGTGATCTTCATGATCCTGATCGCCGCGGTTCTCGGACTGCTGTTGGGCCGTGCGCGCTTTGGCCGGTGGCTGTACGCGGCGGGCGGCAATGAGCGCGCAGCGGAACTGTCCGGTGTGCCCGTGGTCAAGGTCAAGATCTGGGTCTACGTGCTTTCCGGCCTGTGCGCCGGCATCGCGGGCCTGGTGCTGTCGTCGACATTGACAAGCGCGAGCCCGACCGCTGGAAACACCTACGAGCTGACCGCCATCGCGGCAGTGGTGATTGGTGGCGCGGCGCTGAGTGGCGGCAAAGGAAACGTGCGAGGGACCCTGCTTGGCGCCTTCGTCATCGGCTTCCTGTCTGACGGCCTTGTCATCGTGGGCGTCTCCGCGTACTGGCAGATGGTCTTCATGGGTGTCGTGATCGTCGTCGCGGTCCTCCTCAACGGACTCGACTACGGGCGCAACAAGCCCAAGAAGTCGTCAACAAAGTCGGGCGGGGGCGGTCAGACCGCCCTCGCGGACAAGCAGGGAAACGACCCTGCCCCGAATTCGGATCACCAACCGGCGGAGACCGGCGGACTGTCCCGGTGATTCTGTACCCGGGTGCCGCGAGAGCGGTACCTCCCTTCAAGAAAGGTAAGGCAATGTTACTGAAGAAGAAGTTGGCGGCAATCGCCGCTACGGCCGCCGTGGCCTTGGCCCTCGGCGCATGCTCTAGCGGTGGGGACACCACGGAGACGTCGTCGTCGGCCGGCGGCGGAGGTGGCTCCAGCGAGGGCGGACTCATCACGATCATCGTGACTGATCCGGCCAACCCGTACTGGAAGACCGAGGGCGATGTCGCGGCAGCCACCGCGGAGTCCTTGGGCTACACGACGGTGGTGGGTGCGCACAAGGCTGACACCAACACGGAAAACACCCTCATCGACACGGCGATTGCCAACAAGTCCGTGGCGATCATCCTGGACCCGGCAAACGCCGACGGCTCTATCGCCGCTGTGCAGAAGGCCAAGGACGCCGGCATCCCGGTGTTCCTGGTCAACGCTGAGATCAACCAGGCTGGTCTTGCGATGGCGCAGCTGGTGTCGAACAACGCTCAGGGCGCCGCGCTCGGTGCCCAAGAGTGGGTCAAGCAGTTGGGTGAAGCTGGCAACTACGTGGAACTGTTCGGGGCACCCTCCGACAACAACGCGCAGACCCGCTCCAACGGCTACACCACCGTCATCAGCCAGTACCCGGACCTCGTCCAGGTGGGCAAAGAGGTCGCCGACTGGGACCGCACCAAGGGTCACGACAAGATGCAGTCCATGCTGCAGGCCAACCCCGACATCACGGGCGTGATCTCCGGTAACGACGAGATGGCGCTTGGCGCGATCGCGGCGCTCAAGGAGGCCGGAAAGCTCAGCGGCGTCCTCGTCGGTGGGTTCGACGGTTCACCCGACGCGGTGGAGGCAGTCAAGTCCGGCGAAATGGCCTACACGGTGCTCCAGCCCGTCGCGGTGTTCGCACAGATGGCCGTCGAGATGGCGGACGACTACCTGAAGGACGGCACTGTTCCTGAGACGGAGAAGTTGTCCCTCGACTGCATCCTCATCACCAAGGACAACGTCGACAAGATGACCGGTCCGTTCACCTACTCCGGCTAACTGCCGGCCCCAAGAGACAGCCGTGCGCTCCCGTGCGGTGAAGCGGGGGCGGATGCGAACTGCATTCGCCCCCGCGCTTGTCCTGAAAGAAGGATCATGAGCTACTTACAGAACGACGCGGCCGACTTTGCGGCCGAGTCGGCTGCCGGATTCGTCGCGGCACACCGAGGTCTTGTACGCCGGGTCGAGGGCGGAGTCGTCAGAGTCGGCGCGACGCCCGCGGGACAGGTCGCGGTCGTCATCGGCGGCGGATCGGGCCACTATCCCGCCTTCGCCGGCCTGGTCGGTCCCGGCCTCGCCCACGGCGCGGCCATGGGAAACATCTTTGCCTCTCCCAGCGCGCAGCAGGTGTACTCCGTCGCGCGTTCCGTGGCGGCGGACGCCGGAGTGCTCCTGACCTACGGCAACTACGCGGGCGACGTACTCAACTTTGACCAGGCGCAGGAGCGCCTGCGGGCCGATGGCATTCCGTGCGAGACAGTCACCGTCACCGACGATGTCGCGAGCGCGAGTCGGGACGAGAGCGAGAAGCGTCGCGGCATTGCCGGCGACCTCTCGGTCTTCCGTGCCGCGGGCTGGGCCGCGGAGTCCGGCTGGGATCTTGCGCGGGTAACGGAACTCGCGGCTCGCGCCAACGCGCGTACCCGCTCGCTCGGCGTCGCCTTTGGCGGGTGCACGCTTCCGGGGGCGACGGAGCCGCTCTTCCGCGTTCCCGAAGGCAAGATGGCCGTGGGAATGGGCATTCACGGCGAGCCGGGCATCGACATGGTCGACATGCCGAACGCCAACGGACTGGCGGACCTGCTGGTACGCACGGTACTTGAGGAACGCCCTGATGGGATCGGCGATGGCGGTCGCGTGGCCGTCGTGGTGAACGGACTGGGAAGCGTCAAGGGCGAGGAGCTCTATGTTTTCTATGGCGCCGTCGCGGGCCTCTTGACCGAGCAGGGTTTCACCATTGTGCAGCCCGAGGTGGGGGAATTCGCCACCAGTTTCGAGATGGCGGGCGTATCGCTCACCGTGACGTGGCTCGACGACGATCTGGAGGCCGCCTGGCGGTCACCGACGTACACCGCGGCCTACCGCAAGGGTTCCGTGGACATTGACGAGAATGCGGAGGCGGCGGTCGACGCCGCCGAAGTCGAGGTCGAATCGTTCGCCGAGGCGAGTAGCGAATCTGCCGCGGCGGCGCCCACCGTGTTCCAGGCCCTCGCGGCTATGCGCGACGTCATCGACGAATCGTGCGACGAGCTGGGCCGACTCGACGCGATCGCCGGGGACGGCGACCATGGAATCGGCATGCAGCGCGGAGTCCATGCCGCGGTGGACCGCGCTCGCGAGGCCGTCGAGGCGGGCGCGGGCGCCGGGTCCGTCGCGACGTCGGCTGGCGACGCGTGGGCCAACCGTGCAGGCGGAACGTCTGGATCGCTATGGGGAGGCGCCCTGCGCGCGTTCGGCGAAGGCCTGGGCGACTCTGAAGCGCCCACGCGTGAGTCTGCGGTGGCAGCGGCACAGGCTGGCATCGATCACGTCCAACGCAGCGGCGGGGCCGCGGTGGGTGACAAGACGATGGTGGACGCGCTGGTGCCGTTCGGGGACGCCCTCAAGCAGGCGATTGCCGACGGAGCCACGCTCACCGACGCATGGGCCCACGCGGCCGACGAGGCAACGCGGGCCGCTCAGGCCACGTCCTCGTTGCTACCGAGAAAGGGCCGTGCCCGGCCGCACATGGAGAAGAGCCTCGGCACGCCGGACCCCGGTGCGGTGTCGTTCGCCATGGCGATGACGGCCGTAGCGGGTGCGCTCAAGGATGCCAAAGACAAGGGAGGAAGATCATGACAGGAAAGCTTCGCGTCGTCATTGGCAGTGATGAGGCAGGATTCGACTACAAGAAGGTCCTGATCGAGGACCTGCGGAAGGATCCGCGCGTGGCGTCGGTGACCGACGTTGGCGTGGGAGAGCCCGGTTCTTCGACGCCGTATCCTCCGGTGGCGGTCGAGGCGGCCCAGATGGTCCAGCGTGGCGAGGCGGACCGGGCACTTCTGCTCTGCGGTACCGGCCTGGGTGTGGCGATCGCTGCGAACAAGGTGCGCGGCATTCGCGCGGTCACCGCCCACGACAGTTACAGCGTGGAACGCGGCGTACTCAGCAACAATGCCCAGGTGCTGGCCATGGGCCAGCGCGTGATCGGCCTCGAGTTGGCCCGTCGGCTCGCACGCGAATGGCTGGGGTATGAATTCGATCCGAGCTCAGCCTCGGCGCAGAAGGTCGCACTCATCAACGAATACGAAGAGACCGGGACCTGTGGATAGCGAGGAGGTCCTCCACGCACCCAGGCCGTTGATCTTGGGCGTGAGCCTCAAGTTGTACTTGGATGTCGCACGCACGGCGCGGTGGGCGGAGGCGCTAGGGACGATCGCGAGTCAACGAGAGTCGGTGCGTGAGGACCGGATCCGTCTGTTCTTGCTCCCGTCGGTGACCTCGCTTGACGCGGTGGCGAGGGCCCTGCGCGGCACCACGGTCCCGTTTGGCGCGCAAGATCTCCACTGGGAGGACCGTGGCCCTTATACCGGAGGGGTGAGCGGCGCCGACCTTCGAGAGGTGGGCTGTCAGTACGTGGAGGTGGGGCACGCGGAACGGGCGTCCGTCTTTGGAGAGTCGGTCGAGGTGGCCCGGGCGAAGTTCGCGGCCGCGGTGCGCAACCACCTCAACCCCGTGCTGTGCATCGGGGAAGCGGAACCCATGGAACAGGAGGCGGCAGCAGCGGAGTGCGTGCGCCAACTCCGGGGGTACCTCAAGGACGTCGGTCCCCAGGCGGCCCACCTCGACCTTGTGGTCGCCTACGAGCCAAGCTGGGCCATCGGTCAGAGTGAGGCTGCACCGGCGGAGTACATCGCGGCCGTCACTGCAGGGCTTCGGCACAGCTTGGAAGAGGCGTGCCCCTTTCGCGGGTTCTCGGTAATATATGGCGGAAGCGCTGGTAAGGGCACCCTCACTGCATTGGACGGCGCAGTAGACGGACTGTTTCTTGGACGATTTGCTCACGACTTGAGCGCCCTCGAGGGAATTCTGGACGAGGCCGAGCGACTGGTCGCAACTGAGAGGAGTTAGCGTATGCGCGGTCAACCGACAAGCGCTCAGTCTCTCGATCGCGCCCAAGGGGACTCCCGTCAGACGCGCCAGCAGGCACGCCAACGCGCGATTTGTGACGCCGTGATGGCCGAGGGCGCGATTCGGATCGAGCAGATCGCTGAGCGCTTTGGCATCTCTGTGATGACCGCGCACCGGGACCTTGACGAGTTGGAGGGCCGCGGGCTTCTGCGGAAGAGCCGAGGCGTCGCCTCGGCGATGTCGACCGCTCTCGTGGAGTCAAGCGATGTGTACCGAGCCGGCCGCCAGCGTACGGAGAAGTCCGTCATCGCGCATGCGGCGCTGGAGTTCATCGAGCCGGGTCAGGCGATCATGGTCGATGACTCGACCACCTCCCTGCGTCTCGCCGAGCAGTTGGGCAGCAAGTCGCCGCTGACGGTGATCACCAATTGCCTGACTGTTGTCGATGCCGTGCGTGGCATGCGCGGAATCACTCTGCTCGGACTGGGGGGCGACTACTACAACTGGTGTAGCGCGTTCATGGGCCGCTTGACCACCGCCGCGATTCGTGAGTTGCGGGCCGATGTGTTTGTCATGTCGACCTCTGCGATCTCCGATGACATCGCCTTCCACCAGACACAGGAGACGGTGGACGTGAAGCGGGCCATGTTCGAGTCGTCGGCCAAGCGCATCCTGTTGGCCGACCACACGAAGTTTGAGCGCCGCGCCCTGCATGCGATGCTTCCCCTCTCCGAATTCGACGCGATCATCGTCGACGACAACATCGACCGCGCTCACGTGAGTCGGCTACGGGACGCCGGGTGCACTGTCGTTGTGGCGCAGCGTCACGCGTCGACACACCCTGACTGGTGATGGCTGCCCAACTCGCGGTTCTGGGGTCGATCAACCTCGACCTGGTGGCTTCAGTCGACGCGGCTCCACGCCGGGGAGAGACGGTGCTGGGGAGCGATCTTCAGCGTCAGCCCGGAGGTAAGGGCGCCAATCAGGCCATTGCCGCAGCGCGCTTGGGCGCCCGCGTCGACATGATCGGCGCGGTGGGCGACGACGATGCGGGCCGCGAACTCCTCGCCGTCCTGCGCGAAGCCGAGGTCGACACGTCCCGGGTCCAGGTACTCCACGGCGCCAGCGGAGTGGCGTTGATTGTGGTGGACTCTGCGGGGGAGAACTCGATCGTGGTGTGCCCGGGCGCCGGATTGCGCATTGATCCAGGTGCGGCGACCCCCGCGCCTGGCTGCGCTGTCCTTGCGCAGCTCGAAGTCGATATGAAGGTTGTCGAACGGGTGGCGCGGGAGACCACGGGGCCGTTCTTCCTCAACGCTTCTCCAGTGACGGATCTGAGCCAGGGGCTACGCGACCGGGTCGACCTCTTCATCGTCAATGAGGGCGAATACGAGGCATTGCCGTTCCTAGCCACCGCGCCTCAGGTGGCACTCACGCTCGGCGGGGAGGGCGCGGTGCTGCTGAGGCGAGGACGGGTGGTCGCCAAGGCCAAGGTTGCCGCCGAGCGCGTGGTCAACACCGTGGGAGCGGGCGACGCGTTTGCCGCCGCATTGACTGTTGCCCTGCTTGAGAAGTACAGCGAGGGTGATGCACTTGAGGCGGCCTGTCGGGTCGGCGCGGCCGCCGTCGCGGATCCCAAGTCTCAGCCGACGTTGAAGACGCTGGCTCACTACACACCGTAAGCCTCGCCCGCGTCGACGGTGGGCGAGAACCCATCTGGACTCCCGATCGTTCCGAATGCACTGTGTGCGTTCGCCCGTGCGCCATGTCCCCAGGCGCGCTCCTGGAGCACGCATCGAAAGGGTAGTGCCGAGATGAGTGTTCGCTTCGCCACCACATGGGCAGTTGCCGCAGGAGCGGCGGCGTTGGTCCTGGCCAGCTGCAGCCCCACCCCTCCCCCCGCCACGTCGAGCGAACCGGCGGAGTCGATGACACAGAACGCGTCAGCGTCGGCAGAACCCTCGCACGGAGCGATGGGCGACGATCCCGCGATGGGCGACGTGGTGGTGAACGACAAGTTGAGGTTCACCGCCACCACCCTCACGGGCGCCGCTTTCGACGGGACCAGCCTCGCGGGCACCGACGCGATCCTGTGGTTCTGGGCGTCCTGGTGCCCCACGTGCCAGGCGGAGGCGCCGGATGTCGCGCAGGCCGCCGCTCAGTTGCCCGAGGGCGTGACCATGTACGGAGTGCCGGGCCGCTCGGATCAGGCGGGCATGGACCAGTTCGTCAACGAGTACGGACTCGGCGACATCGTGCAGATCGTCGACGCCGACGGCAGCCTGTGGTCAACCTTCGGCGTGCCGTCCCAGCCCGCCTTCGCTTTGATCAACGACAACGGCGAGATCACCACGATTCAGGGTTCGCTGGGGTTGCAGGGCATCCTGGACGCCGCGAACTCACTGCTGGACAGCTGACGGCCCGAGGCCGCGCGGCGCACCGCGTTCAGCACGTCCTGCGTCGCGGTCGCCTGTGTGGCCGCTGTGGGAGCCGTGCTCGGTGCGCCGGGGGTGGTGTCGCTTGCAGCCATTTCAGCCGAGACTAAAATGCCCGATGCGGCTCGCCGCGTCTCCCGCCGCGCGTCGCGCCGGGCCAGCGCGAACACGAGCACGACCGCCGCCACCACGAGCGCCAAGACGGTGAGGAGGACGGGCGTCCCCCAGTCCGTGATGGCGCTCGAGATGGATCCCTGCAAGCGGGATGAGCTCAGCAGCACCTGGTCGAGCGCCTGCACGCCGTAGCGGGGCAGGAGCTCCGCGAGTCCGTACACGACGACCCACACGCCGGCCAGCACCATCACCACGCCGCCGATGCGCAGGATCAGGCCGGTGCGGTACCGGAGGGCGCGCCCCACGGCGGCCCCAGCGAAGGCCGCCGCAAGCGAAACCAGCAATACCGAGGTGCCCATGCCTGCGCCGTAGATGACGAACGGCGCGACGGCTCCCACCGGGCCCGACGCATCGAGCGACTGCGTGACGACCGCAAAGAAGGGGGCGATGGTGCAGGACAGCGACGCCAGTGCAAAGGAGACCCCGTAGAGCACCTGGGACCACGCATCGGCGCGGGGTGCGCGGCCGGAGACGGGGCGCACACGGAGCCCTGGAATTTCGCGGCCCAGCGCCATGGCCACGCCAAAGCCGATCAGCACCAGGCCGAGGGTGACCGTCACGTAGGGCAGGTACGGCAGCACGGCGCCCTGCAGTGCCACATTGACGGCGCCGAACAGCAGGCCAAAGGCGGTGAAGACCGCGACAAACCCGGCGGTCATGGCCAGGCCGAACGCCACGGCGCGCAGAAGGGCCTGCGGCCGGGTGAGGCGATCGTCGGCGCTGCCGGTCACGATCACCGTGATGTAGGCGGGCAGCAACGCAAATCCGCATGGGTTGAAGGCCGCCACCGCGCCCAACAGGAGCGCGAAGGCGGCTGCCGTAGGGTCGATCACTACAGTTCACCCTTCCGTTGCAGGAACCTCATGGCGAGGAACCCCAAAGGTATTCGTGCCCAATAGCTCAGCAGACGGAAGAGCACCACCACGGATGCGGCGATCTCCTTGGGCAGGCCCGCCGAGATGAGGCCCGCAGTGAGCGCGCCCTCGACCACACCGAGGCCGCCGGGGGTGGGGACAATGGCGCCCGCAGCGTTACCGAGCAGGAACAGGACGGTCACGTCGATGAGCGGTATCGATTGTCCGAATGCACGTAGCGTCGCGTCGAACGCGCCGACGTAGGCGATGGTCAGGAGCAGGTTTCCGCTGATTCCGACGGCAAGTCGCCACGGCTGGTTCAGCACCTGCGCGAGGCGCGGCCAGGTCTGGCGCATCATCGGGCGGAGTCGCCCGAGCGCCCAGCCGCGCACGCGCGGTACGGTCATGGCCAGGGTGATGACGGCCGCAGTGCCGCCCACGCCCATCAGCACGGAACTTGACGGCAACGCGGCCAGCGTTCCCTCGGAACCGGTGATGAGGGAGAGCGTCACCAGTCCCACCACCGTGACCACCACGGCGCTGACCTGGACCAGGGCGACGGTGGCCACGGCTAGCGGTGCGGGCACCTTGCGGCGTGTCAACAGTCGCATGTTGAGGGCGGCGGGCCCGACTCCTGCGGGCGCGGCGAGCGCCAAGTAGGCGGCCGCCACCTGTGCGAGAAGTGCGCGCGACCACGGTAGCCGGATGGGCGAGAACGCCATGAGCGCGACCGCCGCTCCGAAGAAGGTCGCCATCGACCAGCCGAGCGCAACGAGCAACCACCACGGATTGGACTCCCGTAGCGCACCCAAGACCTGTTCCGTGTTGAACGACGCGAAGATGAGGTAGGCGGCGACCACGCCCGCCGCAATCGTGAGCACCGTGCGAAGGCCGAAGCGGGCGATCTTGTCCGGTGCGATATCGGCGTCGGGCAGGCGCTCCACAATTTCCTTGCGGAGGCCACCAAGGTCGGTCACCGAGGCGCGCAGCGCTGCCCGAGTGGTGCGTGGAAGAGTGATCGCCTGGAGCATCGGCGCGAATCGTTCGACGCCCTCGCCGCCCACGGCCCGGAAGGCGGACGCCACGGCTCGCTCCCCGCCAACAATCGGTGCCAGCAGGGCGACCAATTGCGACCGGTCGATGCGCTTGGCCAGATCGGACGTCGCAACCTCGCCAAGTTCCCAACTGGTGAGCCAGATGGTGGGCATGTCGACCAGTTCGTCGTACCCCACCATGATGGTGTCCGCGCTGAGCGAGCGGTGGGAGATGCCCACGTCGTGCGCCTTGGAAACCTGCTCCCAGATGGCGTCGACGATGTCGTCGGTGACGTCGGCGGGATCGATGTCGGACAGGGGGCGGGCGGACAGGGGCCGCTGGTAGATGACGATCATCGTGTCGCGGGCTTGGGACATGCCGAGCACGCGTGCGGTGTGGATCCCGGCGCCGCGGGCGGCGTGCGACACCAAGGCGGTCGCCTCGGCTGAGTGCCGTAGCGACACGTCCGCACGTGCGTTGATGCCGCGCAATCGCAACGATGACCACAGTTTGGTGAGAAAGCCAGCCGCGTGCTGGTCCGCGTCGAGAGCGACCACGATCAGGTGGTGGTTCTCCACGGTGGTAAGCGCGTAGACGCGGCCGTGGCGGGTGCGACCCAGGGCGGTGGAGAGTTCGTCGCGGTCCGCGTCAGTGTGGTCCACTGAGGGGTCGGCCCTTACCAGGCGCTTGGGTGTGAAGCCTGCGCGTTCGATCCCCTCGACAAGCGAGTCGCCGTACGCGCGATCCGTCGTGGACCCCAATGCGTAGCGGAATCCTAATCCTGCGAGGCGGCCCACCAGCACCGTGAACAGGGCGGCTGGCAAGGTGACGATGCCGGAGATGACGGCGACAGCGAGCGCCGCCCACAGGATGTTCCACGAGACGCGCAAAGTGCGTCGCGTGCCGCGATGTCCGGCAACGGTGAGCAATGCCGCGACGCCCGCGATGTAGGCCGGGAGGGTGACCTGCGCGTCCGCGCCGTTGCCAACGGACAGCGACCTCACCACGTCTTCCGAGCCGAGCGCCTGGGTCAAGTAGACGGCGGCGACGGTCAGGGCGAAGCCGACGGCTGCGGAGCCGATGGCCTCAAGGATGCGCCGCGGTTCACGGCGAACCGCCAAGTCGATGATGATGGCGGCGGGTAGCACCAGGGTGATGATTCCGGAGAACAGGTTGACGGGCGCTACGAGAAGGCGTTGCAGGATCGGCGAGATGCCTTGGACGTCGTCGGTGATGCCTTGAGTGGTGCCATGCGCATACGCGCCGAGCAAAAGCACCACGACGATGCCGATGGCCACGCCCAGCAGGGAGATGAGGTCCGCCAACCGGTGCACCCGGGTCTCGGGGGTGTCCACGATGTGCACGGCACGGGGGGTGGTGCGGGAGCGAGACGAGGCTGCTCGGCCCGGGGCGTCGCCGTAGCGGTGGCCGTCGGGGCTCGCGGGTGGTGCGTCGGCGGCCATGAGGTGAGTCTAGGGCGAGGGACGAATGTTGGCACGA
>DGBM01000235.1:3170-7928 GCA_002384765.1 Demequinaceae bacterium UBA4004 | reverse complement strand
AGCACGCGCGCTTCAAGCAGACCGACGCCAACGTCGGCTCGTTTGACGCGGGCTACGGCTCGGCGCTGCTGGCGCGCCAGGTGGGCGACAAGCGGGCACGCGAGATCTTCTTCCTGGCCCGCGAATACTCGGCGGACGATGCCGAGCGGTGGGGAGCCGTCAACGAGGCCGTTCCGCACGCCGAGCTGGAGGACCGCGCCCTCGACTATGCGCGCATCGTCGCCACCAAGTCTCCGCAGGCGATCCGCATGCTGAAGTTCGCCTTCAACCTCGCGGACGACGGCCTCGCGGGGCAGCAGGTGTTTGCGGGTGAGGCGACCCGCATGGCGTATATGACGGACGAGGCCCAGGAGGGTCGCGACGCGTTCTTGGAGCGCAGGGACCCCGACTGGGAGCAGTTCCCCTACGCGTTTTAGCCGCTCAGGCGGGGCCCAACGCTACCTGAACGTGGCGTGAGCGCCCGACGCACCCACGCCCTCGTTCGGGATCAGCTCCACCCACGTCTGACCGGCAGCCAAACTGACGGGCCGACCGTCCTCCGTGGTGAGCACGTACTTGCCGGTGCGTTCGGCCTTGCTCCACGTGATCGGGATGTACTTGCCCCCCGTGGCCACATAACCGGGGCGGTCCTTGACGATCATCTCCGTCACCGGCAACGCCCAGTGGTCGTGGATCTTCACCAGCAGCACCACCACGTTGGTGGCGGAGATCTGGTGCTTGTCCACCGTCATGTCGGGCTCACCAAACTCGGTGCGGGTCCAGATGCCCTTGTCCGCCTGCCAATCCCACCCCGGCTCGCCGTACCGCGACAGGCGCAGGTCAATGTGGGATGCGGCCGTTCCTTCGAGCGCCGCGGTCGCGAGAGATGCGGGATATGCGTAGTTGAACTGCTGCGGCGGCGGCGGAGAGTCGCCCGCCTGCTCCAGCGCGGTGGCGAGGGTCACGTGCAGGTTGTAGGGCGCGGCGCGATCGTTGGTACGGAAGAAGCCGCGGTCGCCAAGATCCTGCGCGATGAGCAGCTGGCCGGTGCTGCGCGCGTAGTTCATGACGTTCGGATTGGCACCGGAAAACACGAGCGGACCTCCGAAGGAGCCGACAATATTGGGGTCCATCTCGCGCATCGAACGGACCGGCCCCACCTCCTCCGGCTGATTCGAGTGGAAGACGGCCACCAGCCGCGGGATGCCCGCCTCGACGTACTGCTCGAACACCATGTCCGCGTACTCCAGATTCTTCTGGGGCCGCGAGTGCGAACCATCGTTCGGGATCTTGATGGCGATCGACGGCCGCGCGAGCAACGCGGGGTCCGCCTCGCCGGCGCCCATGCCGGTGAGGGGCCACGCGACGGCGGGAATCGGGTCTTCGGGAGGGTCCGCCACCGGCTGCCGCGTCACCACGGGGTCCGGGGTGAACGTCACGGAAGCAGGAGTGATCTCCTCCGGGGCGCACGCGGTCACGGCCAGTGCGACGGCGACCGCCGCGATCGCCCCCATACGTCTGCGCATAGTGGAAGTGTAAGCGCGGCTTAGGCTTGCCCCATGGAGTACGCGCGGCTCACCGACGGTGCGGCCGACGCTATCGCCGACGCTTTGTCCGGCAAGGTGAGGGGCGTCGCCGCGGCCACCTCTGGGTCGACGGGCGAACCGTCCGAGGTCCTGGTATCCGCGGACGCGCTGCGGGCATCGGCTCGCGCCACCTCCGAGGCGCTCGGCGGCGATGGCCATTGGCTGCTGGCACTGCCGACGGACCGCATCGCCGGGGCCATGGTGGTGGTCAGGTCCCGGCTAGCCGGCACCGCCCTGACCGGCGTCGGCGTCGGGTCGTTTACGGCCGAGGCCTTCACCGCCGCCGCGGAGCGACTTCCCCACGACGGGCCGCGCTTCACGTCTTTGGTGCCTACCCAGCTCAGCCGGGTCCTGGACGCGCCTGACGCCGCCGACGCCCTTGCCTCCTTCACGGCGGTGTTGGTAGGGGGCGCGGCGCTCGGCTTCGATGCCCCCTCCAACATCGTGCGCACCTATGGCCTCACCGAGACCGCCGGGGGCTGCGTCTACGACGGCGCGCCGATCGGCGACACGGCCATCCGCCTGCGGCCAGACGGGCGAATCCTGATCGCCGGATCGTCGCTCGCCGACGCGTATCGCCCCGAGCGGGACGGCGCGTGGGAGACCGCCGATGGCCGCCGGTGGCTCGTCACGTCCGACCTGGGTCAATGGGCCGCGGACGGGCGGCTCACCGTTCTGGGCCGCATCGACGACGTGATCACCACGGGGGGCTTCAAGGTCAACCCGCGCGCGGTGGAGCGGGCCGTCGACGCCCAGCCGTGGGTCAAGGAGTCCGCCGTCGTGGGCGTCCCCCACCCCGAGTGGGGCGAGATCGTGGTGGCGTTCGTCGTGGCGACGTCGCTCAAGGACAAGGAGCGCCTCAGTGACCTTCGCCGCGCCCTTGAGCCGGTCATGGCGCGCCATGAGTTGCCACGCGAGCTGGTGGTGGTCGAGTCCCTGCCGCGCCTTCCCACCGGCAAGGTGGACTACCGGACGCTACGCTCGATCGCCGCCAACGTTGAACGGGATACCCCATGACGACTGCCCAAGACTGGATCGACGGCGCACGCCCGCGCACCCTGTGGACCTCGGTGTCGCCCGTGGCCGTCGGCTCCGCCGCGGCCGGGGCGCTCGGCGCGTTCCGTCCGCTGCCGGCCCTG
Organism: Demequinaceae bacterium UBA4004; assembly: GCA_002384765.1. The sequence continues at coordinate 5,224 of DGBM01000235.1, read as the reverse complement.
CTGGCCCTGGTGGTGGGCCTTGCCTTGCAGATCGCGTCGAACTACGCGAACGACTATGCCGACGGCGTGCGCGGCACGGACGTCAATCGGGTGGGGCCGTCGCGCCTGGTGGCGTCGGGGCGAGCGCGACCCAGCGTGGTCAAGCGTGCCGCCTACATCGCATCGGGCATCGGAGCGTTGGCTGGCCTCGCCCTGTGCGCCGTGAGCGGGCAGTGGTGGCTGATAGTAGTGGGCGGTCTGGCTATTCCGGCGGCGTGGGCCTACACCGCCACGTCGAACCCGTATGGGTACCGGGGGTGGGGCGAGGCCGTCGTCTGGATCTTCTTCGGCCCGGTGGCCCTGCTGGGCACGATGTTCACGCAGGCCGGGACCATCACGTGGTGGGCCGTGGTTGCGAGCGCGTCGGTGGGCCTCTACGCCGTGGCGTTGCTGATGGTCAACAACATTCGGGACATCGAAGGCGATGCGCTCGCGGGCAAGCGCACGCTTGCGGTGCGGCTGGGAGACCACCGCGTCCGCCGTCTCTTTGCGTTCGTGGTGCTCGCGCCCGTGGCTGGGGCCATCCTCGTGGGCCTGGCCATGCCGTGGGCGATGCTGGGGGCGCTGTTGGCCTTGCCGAGCCTGATTGTCGCGGTGACCGTGTGGGTGGGGGCGAGCGGGGTGGCGCTCAAGCCGGTGTTCTTGGGGCTGAGCGCCATGGGCATGGCCTATGGGATCTTGCTCACCATCGGCATTGCGCTGGGCTAGACGGCGCAAGGCTCAGGGGCGAGGGCCGCTACGTGTCCCGGCCTTCTGAGTCCTCGACTGCCTCGTCGGACTCGATGCCGCGTCGCGAACGGTTGATCCACCCGTCCATCTGCGCGGCGGCCCGCAGCCGCATCGCCGGGAACGCCGCATAGCTGACGGCCCATCCCACGATGAACGCGAGCACCACAGCCCAGATGTCGAACCAGCCGAGCGCCCACAGCACCGCATACATGGCAACGAACATGGCGGTTCGCATGAGCCAATAGGTGAGAACCTGCATGACCTCCACGCTACCCGCGGCGCTGATACAGCGAGAGCACCCGCTCCGTCACCACGGACATGTCAAAGTCACGCACCCGCGCAGCCTGCTGGGTGTGAATCGCGGCCCGTGCATCGGGGTCCGCGATCAGCGTCGCGAGTCGAGCTGCGAAGGCCGCCGTGTCACGCGGGTCGATCACCGCGGCCGGGTTGTCGAGCGTCCAGGAGTAGCCGGGGTTGTCGCCGCCCAGCACGGCGCCCGCGCCCGCGGCCATCGCCTCCGTGAGGACGATGCCGAAGCTCTCGCCCCCCGTCGCGGGAAAGACGGCCAGGTCCGCCGCGGCCAGGAATCCCGGCTTGGCCTCGTCGGCAACAAAGCCCTCGAGGCTGACGGTGTCGCCCAAACGATGCCGCGCCACCAGTTCCTCGATGTGGCCCCGCAGCGGCCCCTTGCCGCCGATGCGCAGCGCCACGCCGTCCCGCACATCGGCGGGCAAGGCGGCGACGGCCTGAACCAGTTCGACGGCGCCCTTGCGTTCCACAAGACGGCCCAGGAACGCCACCACCACCCGGCCCCGCGCGTCGGCGGGCCAGGGCTGGGCGGAGGCCTGAGCGGCAATCTCGTCCACCCGCACTGCGTTGGGAATCACGGTGGCGCCGATGTTGAAGGCCCTCAACGCGAACGCGGCCGCGGGCGCCGACACGGCCGCGAAGGCGTCGAACACCCGCAGGTTGCGGCGCAGCGTGAGCCCCAAGGCACGCGTGCCCCACTCGCTGACCGCGCCGTCGGGAAGGATGTGGAAGGTCGCGACGATGTGCACGGCGTCGCCCTGAACCCTCCGCGCCGACCGCACGACGCGCGCGGCGAAGAACGGCGAGTGCGGGGTCTGGACGTGAATGACGTCATACTGCTCGGCGGCGAGGTGCTCGCGCAGGCGGTGGCGAGATGCGGGTCGCGGGGTGCGCAGACCGTTGCCGTTGAAGGTCACGCCCACGTTCGACGTCAGGCCGTACACTGCGGCGATGCCTGCAGGAGGATCGCCCCCCTC
>DGBM01000235.1:0-3139 GCA_002384765.1 Demequinaceae bacterium UBA4004 | reverse complement strand
TCGTCGATGACCAGGGCGATCTTCACGCCAGCGAGCCTATCCGGGCCCGCGCCCCAACGAGACCGGCGCGCCTACTTGAGCCCCGAGTACGAGTGCAACCCCTGGACATACAGGTTGACCACCGTGAAGTTCAGGATGATCGCGATCAAGCCGGAGACCGCCAGCCAAGCCGCCCGGCGGCCAGCCCAGCCCTGCGTGGTGCGGGCGTGCAGGTATGCGGCGTAGAGGATCCAGATCACGAAGGACCAGACCTCCTTGGGGTCCCAGCCCCAGTACCGGCCCCACGCGTGTTCGGCCCACATGGCACCGGACATGACCGTGAACGTCCACAGCACAAAGCCGATGGCGTTCAGGCGGAACGCGAGCGACTCCAGCACGCCGGTCTTGGGTGTCGCCTCGATCCAGCGCCAACTCTTGACAGCGCGGTGCGGCAGGTTCAGCCAGCCGAAGCCGCGGCGGCGCACCGTGAGATCGCGCGCCCTGGAGTAGCGCATCAACTGCAGCGCGGAGACGGAACCGCTCACCGCGAAGATGCCGGACGCGATGGTCGCGATGGGCACGTGAATGACCAGCCAGTAGCTGTCGAGCGCGGGCTGGAGGCCCACGGCGTCGCGGTAGAACACGCGCAGCCCGCTCACCACAGCGAACGCGGCAAAGCCGGCCACGGCGGGGGCGATGTAGGTGACGTCGCGCCTGCGCTGCACCAGCATGAATACGCCCACGGCCATCATCGAACCCGTGATGGTGAACTCATACATGCTGGACCATGGCGGGTGTCCGGCGTCGACGCCGCGGGTCACCACGCCCACAAGGTGAAGCGCCAAGCCCACGAGCATGGCGGCGCGGCCGATGCCGAGAGCCCGGGCGCCCGGGCGGGGCGCGGCCGAGGCGGCAGGGGCGTCGGCTGATGCGGCCTCGGCCGGTGCTCCGGCGGGGACCAGCGCTGGCTCGGCCACCGGTGCGGCCTGACGCTCGGCCAGTCTGGCCTCGGCCACGCGGGCGAGGCGCACGGAGTACGCCACCATGGCGATCGCGTACAGGGTGGCAGCGGTCCACAGCGCCATCACGCTGAGGTCGGTCACATTCACAGGTCCTCCTGGCGCGCACGGGGACGGGGCGCGGGTTCCCCGGCGGCAATTGCCAGGGCACTCGCGAGTGCGCGGGTGGCCGCCTCGTCATGCGGGGGTGCAAGCGCCGCGGCCTCCACGAGTGTACGTTCCCGATCGCCGGGGGTGAGAATCAGCCACAACCGTCGGCGCGGGGCAAACAGAGAGATGCCGATGCCGAGCAGGGACGCAAGCGACGTTCCAAGAATCCACGGCAACGACGGGTCGGCGCGCAGGTCGAGCGCCACGAACCGCGGCAGCGAATCCCACGTCACGGTGCCCAGGCCGTCGGGAAGGGTGATGGTGTCGCCAGGGCGCAGGTCCACCACGAGTGGGAGGTTGTCGTCGCCGCGGACGGGACTCAGCTGGCTCTCGTCCAACTGGTACACGTTCTGCGGGATGCCGGCATCGAGCCCCAGGTCGCCCGTGTAGGCGGTGAGCAGGATCACGGGGTTGTTCGCCTGCGGATTCACAGAGACGATGCTGCCGTCGACGGTGGGGGCCGCAGAGGGGTACAGCGTGGCCCGAAATCCGAGCTGATCGCCGCGCGTCACGTCGGGAACCTTGATGACGCCGGTGGAGGTGTACACGCCGTCCTGGGGCAAGAAGGGGACGGCGCCGGAGAACGCGATATTGCCGTCGGCGTCTCTCACCGTGAAGGACGGCGCGTAACCATTTCCCTGCAGGTAGATCTTGCCGCCGTCCACCTCGAGCGGGTGGTTGACGCGGATGGTGTCCGCCACGGTCTGCCCGCCCGGTTCGGTGAAGGTCACGTTGGCTTGGAACGACACGGGCAACCCGGACGCAGTGAACTCGGAATCGAAGTGGTCGAGCCGCAGCCGGAACGGATCCAGCCACGCCGGGTCGAACAGGCGGCCGGCCTCGAAACTGTCGTAGGCGACGGCGGCATTGGTGAAGGTCTGCCCCTCGACCAGCACAGCCTGGCCGCGGTAGGTGTAGGCGGACCCAAAGGCCATGGCGAACAGCAGGGCCACGAGCGCCGAGTGGAACAGCAGGTTTCCCCACTCCCGCAGCGATCCCTGCTCGAGCGCCACGGCCACCTGACGCGTGCCGTCGCGGGACGTGCGCTCGTCGACCCGACTGCGATAGCCCACCAGCCGTGCCAGTCCGCTTCCGCGTCCCCAGGACACCAGGGCGTTGGTGGCCTCGGCCGGCGTCAGCGGCGAGGAGCCCTCAAGCCTCCCGTCGTAACGCGCGAGCGAGCGGGGGGCCGCCGCCACCGGGACGCGGGCCGCCTTGCCGTGCGCCACGGCGCGGGGCACGATGCAGCCGACGAGCGACAGGAACAGCAGCACGTAGATGGACGTGAACCACGCGGAGCCGAACACGTCCAGCAGGCCGACCCGATCGAGGATGGGCCCCCACGTGGGGTTGTTGTCCACGAACGACTGGGTCTTGGCGGCGTCCTGCGGCCACTGCGGCAACAGCGATCCGGGGATCGCCGCGACGCCCAACAGCAGCAGCAGCACCAAGGCCAGGCGCATCGACGTGACCTGCCGCCAGCCCCAGCGCAGCCAGCCGCGCACTCCGAGGCGCGGGGCCTGCGGATACGCGTAGTTGTCGACGGAGAAGCGCTTGGGCCGCTCCGCGGGCGCCCCCGGGGAATCGGGTGCGCTCACACGGCCACCCAGAACCCATCGATCCAGCCCTGCAACGCGTTGGTGATCTGGGCCCACAGGCCGGTCACCAGCAACAGGCCCAGCACGATCAGGAGGCCGCCGCCAACGCGCATGAGGGCCACGCGGTGACGTCGCAGCCACGCGAGCACGGGCCGCGAGCGTTCCATCCACACCGCCAGCGCGACGAACGGCAGCCCCAGGCCCAGCGAATACACGACCGCGAGGATCACTCCCCTGGTGATGGTCGCGTCGCTGAGCGACAGGGTCAGGACGGCGGCCAAGGTGGGACCGATGCACGGCGTCCAGCCCAGCCCGAACACGATGCCGAGCAGGGGCGCGCCCCACAGGCCGGCCTTGGGTGACAGGTGGATGCGCCGTTCGCGCTGCATGAAG
>DGBM01000280.1:16741-19982 GCA_002384765.1 Demequinaceae bacterium UBA4004 | reverse complement strand
TGCCCCAGTGGGACCGAGCAGCGGTGCCGCCGGGCGCCGCAGAAGTCCGATGCGCGAACAGCCGCTGGCCGCGCGGGGATCGCGCTGACCCTGGCCGACGGCTGGGCCCCGGTGGAGAAGGATGACCGTGGAGCGCAATACACGACATGGATCTTCGGCTACGGCCCGCGGATTGATCGGCCGCTCGGGCCACGGAGCATCGTTCTCACGAAGCCAGCGCGAGGCCGTTTTGCACCGCTTTGTTAGTGTTCGTATTCATGAGCCAGGCAAAGGTGCGAGCGGACTTCTTGAGGTCGCTGGAGGAGTTGGACGGGACGGTGGGTCGCGACCTGCCCGAGAAGTTGCGGGATATGGTGAGGCTTCGGTGCTCGCACATCAACGGTTGCTCCTATAGCGTCCGGCTGCATTCGGACGGTCTCGCGGCGGGGGGCGTCAGGGTCGATCTGATCAGCGCCCTGGCGCGCCCGGTCAAGTTGATGCGCGCTGATCTGGTGACGGAGGCTGAGGCCGCCGCGCTGCGCTTTGCGGAGATCCTGACGGACTATCCGCGTGGCATCGAGTTGGAGGCGCGGGATGAGGCCGCCAAGTACTTCACACCCCGGCAGTTGGGTTCGATCGTCGAGGTGGTGGCCGTGGTCAACGCCTGGAACAGAGTGACGCGCGGGTCGGAGTAGGACCACCCACCGGGACCACCGCCAGGACCTACTCGGGGACCTTTGGCCGGGGGTCCTAGATGCCCCCCTGGGTATAGGCTTGAGAGGTGCACCCCTGCACTCTCGATCAGCGAAGAAGGTGATCTGCCATGGCCCGTGTGGTCGTTCTCGGGGCCAGAGTCTCCGGACACACAGCAGCCGTCTATCTCAAGAAGCGACTGGGCAAGGCGCACGACGTCCTCGTCGTTTCCCCCAACTCCCAGTACAACTGGATTCCGTCCAACATCTGGGTAGGCGTGGGCAAGATGACGACGGACGATGTGGTCTTCCCGCTCGCTCCCGTCTACGCGAAGAAGGGAATCGGCTTCGTTCAGGCCAAGGCGGTCGCCTTGTGGCCCGAGGGTGATGCCGACGACGACAGAGCCGCCGTAGAGGTCGAACACACGTCACCGGAGAAGGCTGGGCAGACGGAGAAGATCCGCTACGACTACGTCATCAATGCGACGGGCCCCAAGCTCAACTTTGGTGCGACCCCCGGACTGGGGCCGGACGCCGGACACACGGTGTCCGTGTGCACCCCGGCGCACGCCACGGAGGCGAACGCCAAGCTCAGCGAGGTCATTGACGCCTGCAGGTCTGGCAAGACCCAACGAGTCGTCGTCGGCGTCGGCCACGGGACGTGCACGTGCGAGGGTGCGGCGTTCGAGTACACCTTTAACGTGGACCACGAGCTGCGCGCGGCCGGCGTGCGGGACAAGGTTGAGTTGACCTACCTCACCAACGAGAACGAGCTGGGCGACTTGGGCGTCGGAGGCATGGAGTTCGAGCAGAACGGGTTCCGCACCACCAGCCAACTGTGGACGGAGTCCCTGTACCGCGAGCGCGGTGTCAAGGCCATCTCGGGTGCCGCGGTGACGAGCGTCGACGACGGCGTGATTCACTACGACCAGCTCGACGGCTCGCACAACGACCTTGAGTTCGACTTCGCGATGCTGCTTCCGCCCTTCAAGGGAGCCGACTGGAAGGCGTTCGACAAGGCGGGCGAAGACATCACCGCGACCGTCTTCGCACCGTCGGGGTTCATGAAGGTGGATGCGGACTACACCCCCAAGAAGTACGAGGAGTGGACTGCCAAGGACTGGCCGCGCACCTACCAGAACCCGACGTACAAGAATTGTTTCGCGGTCGGCATTGCGTTTGCTCCGCCGCACCCGATCTCCAAGCCGCGCGCGACCCCCGACGGGCTGGCGGTGACGCCGTCGCCTCCGCGTACCGGAATGCCCTCGGGCACGATGGGCAAGGTGGTCGCCTTCTCGGTCGCGGACATGGTTCTCCACGGTGCTACGGAGCCCACTCACAGCGCGTCGATGTCGGAGATGGCCGCGGCGTGTGTCGCGTCGGCCGGTACGGGTCTCAGGTCCGGTACAGCCGCGGCCATGACCATGAGCCCCGTGGTGCCGGACTGGGAGAAGTACCCGGAGACGGGCCGCAACCTGAAGGAGACGTTCGGGGAGATCGGCCTGGCCGGTCACTGGGTCAAGCGCTTGCTGCACACGCTGTTCATCTACAAGGCCAAGGCCAAGCCCGGCTGGACCTGGATTCCGGAGTAAGGAGGAGCGTCATGGACAACACGAATGAGCGCATCGCCACGGCGCCCCTGCCTACAGCGGGTGAGTTGAGACACCGTAAGAACGTCTTTGGTCAGTTCTTCCGCTTCATGCGGATCAACTGGACCATGTGGAGGCTTGCGCGCAAGAAGCACCACTAGGAATGCGTCCAGGAACGGACGGAGGGACCACTTCTCCAGCGGTGGTTCCCCCGTCCGCAAAATGGCGCCTGCGCGGTGCCGTGCTGGCGCGCCTCATGCGGACGTGCCTGAACGTCGCCGTCACGATCCCCTCCGTCACTCCTCGGTCACGTCGAAGTATTCGCTCACAGCGAAATTCTCATCGTGCTGCATCCCAACGACCCCTCATGGCGGAGGTAGGGGGTGAAGCGGTCGCACAGGGCAGGCGCAGGTACGGAGAAACACATGAGAAAGTCAGCCATCACCGGCCTTGCGGTAGGCGTTGTGCACGCCGCCGGAGCCAGCCTCCCCGCAGCAGCAGTGGAAAGCGGCAAGTCCGACCTGTCGGTGCTGCAGGGCATTCCTGGACTCACGGTCGACGTCTACGTCAACGGAGTGAGACTTCGCCCCCGGAACTCTCGCCGGTCCCCTCAGTCTCGACCCGGGCGTCTACGCCGTGGCAATCACCGCGAGCGACGCTGTCGACGACTCCGCTCCTGTTCTGGGTCCCATTGACATCACCCTCGCGGCGGACATGAGTGACACCGCCGTTGCTCACCTCGATGCAGCCGCGACCCCGACGGTCTCGCTGTTCACCAACGACAGCTCGGCGACCGCAGCCGGCGAGGGCCGTCTCACGGTTCGCCACGTTGCCGCGGCTCCCGCCGTGGACATTCTCGCCAACGGCGCAGTCGCGTCCCCGAGCCTGGAGAACCCGAACGAGGTCAAGGCCGACCTGCCGGTCGCCGCGTACTCGGCCGCGGTGAACCTCAAGGGCACCGACACCACGGTCATGGGCCCG
>DGBM01000280.1:0-16707 GCA_002384765.1 Demequinaceae bacterium UBA4004 | reverse complement strand
CTCAACAGCGACAACTCGCTGCCCATCGGCCTGATCGCGATTGCTGGCCTGGCTTGGTCGGTGCAGGCGTCGCTGGCCGCGTGGCCGTCTCGCGCCGCTAGTCACTCACTCCCACCCCAGGCGGGGGCGTTCCCGATCCCCCTCCGGAGCGCCTCCGCCACTCCACTTCAAGGCAGACATGAAATCTCGCATCGCCACTGCACTCGCCGCGGGGCTTGCCGCCGTCGCACTGATTGCAGCGGTCTCGGCCATCGTTCGGTGGCCTTCGGCGGCGGTGCAGGAGTTTGGCTTCGAACCTAGCCCCCTGGCTACCCCGGACACGGTGGGTCCCGTGACCGCGTCGAACTCGTTCGGTCCCATCAAGATTCAGGAAACCGACCCGAAGTCCGTATCCGAGCGGGTTGAGGTGGCGCCCGAGCGGCTCGCGATCCCCACCCTGGGCGTGGACATGACAGTCACGGCCTTGGGCTTGGCGCCCGATGGCACCATGGCTCTCAATGATCGCGCGGACACCGCAGCCTGGTACCAGCACGGAGGCGCCCCCGGTGACCGCGAAGCCGCGGCTCTCATCGCGGCCCACGTCGCATCTGATGTCGACGGCGTCGGATCGTTCTCCAAGCTTCGCGACGCCAAGAAGGGTGACGTCGTGACTGTGACGATGTCGGATGGCACTGAGCAACCGTTCACCGTTGTCAGGCTCCAGGAGATCTCCAAGACCACTGTCGGCTACGACGCGATGACCGCCGAAAGTCCAGGCATGCTCATCCTCGTTGCCTGCCGCGGAGAATTTGATCCCACGAGTCGCCACGTCGACGACAATGTCATCGTGTGGGCGTCCTCACTGCTGCCATGACGGGCGTCGTCGCGGTGATGTCGAGGTGAGACGCAGTGGAGCGGGCTGACGAGGTGCTGGGCGAGGGCCTGGCACATGCGTTCGCGGCCGGTTCCGAGGGCGCGCTCTAGGAGATCCATCGCGACGTGTCCCCGCTTGTCTTTACGCTCGCAGTGCGCGCACTCGGCGATCACGCCGAGGCGGAGGAGGTGACGCAGCAGACGTGCGTGGCGGCATGGCGCTCGCGCGGGACGTTCGATCCGGACCGCGGTGCCCTGCGTGGATGGATCGTGGGTATCGCTCGACGAGCCATCGCCGACGCCCTGGAGGGGCGCACGCGTGAAAGGCGTCGGCTGGAGGCGATACGCGACGCACCTTCCGATGCTGAGCGCGACCACGTTGACGACGTCCTCCTCGCGTATGAGATCGAGGCGCTCGGCGACCCGCGTCGCACCATCATGTCGCTCGCGTCCTTCGAGGGGCACACTCACGAACACNNCGCTTCGCGGCGAGCCTCGGTGAATTCGAGCAGCTCGCCGCGCGCGCTGGCAGCATGGGTCGACCCGCGCCGCTGCTCGTGCCGCCCGCGCGCGTGTGGGATGCGGTCGTGGCTGAGCTCGCGACGGATGACGCCAGGCAGTACGGTTCCACACCGGAGTTCGCACCGCAGCGTCAGGTCCAGCGACCCGCGGAGCGGCTCGCTACCGTCACGCCGATTCGGCGCTTCTCGGGCTGGCTCGTCGCGTCGGCTTCCTGGCGTCCGCTCACGATGAGTTGGTGATCCCGGAAGGGTACGACCCCAGCGCGTATCCCATCGTGGACATCTCGATCGAGCCGCGTGACGGCGTCCCGACCCACGGCGGAGACTCGATCACGCGAGGCGTCCTGGGTCTGTGACCGGCGGGAGCGGACCGGGTGAGTTGTGGATGCTCTCGAGCCAGGCCCGGCGGGCAACATCGCGCGACTGGAGCACGTCGCCAAGGCGGGCCGTGTCTGAGCCCATCCATCCCTCCGGATTGATGACGCCCACCCACGTGTCGAGATTTGCGGACACCGAGTACAGGTGTCCGTAGCCGCGTGGAACGGAGCCGGCGCTTGGCATGTCAAGCAGCGTCTGCCACATCGTGACGAACGGGAACCAGTCGGTTGCGGAGGAGACATCGGGTGCTCGATCGTTCCCTGACAGCCACGCTGGCTCCCGCCAGGCGATGCTGGGGTCGAAGAACCCGATGGGATCGGACCCGTGTTGCAGGTAGGCGATGCGAGTGGGCCCCCATCGACCGGCGGGTTGATCGAGCGAGCCTTGCTCCCCCGTGAATCGCACGGTTCGGCCGTCCTCCACGATCGGTAACCACGGAGTGGAACCGGACTGACGACTCGCGATCAGGTCGGTGCGGAGCGGGTTGGCGAAGGTGGGTCCCACCATGACGGCTCCGTCAATGGGCTCGTTGATGATGTTCGCCGAGGTCAGGACCGACTCAACGCCGTAGGAGCCGAGCGAGAGGCCATAGAGGAAGAGCCGCGGGCGATGACCCTGCGGAAGCGTGCTCCAGTAGTCGTGCACGGTGCGGAACATCGCCAACGAGGTGTCCCTGGTGACCTGCCGATCGGCCAGCAGCGATATCCAACTGGGAAGATAGGAGTACTGTGCTCCGGCGATGGCGACATCGCCGTTGAAGATGAAGTCGACGGGATCCACGCCGATGGGGTCGATGAACCCGGTGCCGGTGGTGGTGGCGAGGAGGAGGGCCTCACGCTCGAACGCTCCCGTGCGGATCAGCTCCGATAACAGGAGGTCCGCCCGATCCTGAAGGGTCTCGGCGGACTGGAGCCCCACGTAGACCCGGATCGGCTCGAGCGCGCCGCCGCCGCTGTAGGCATTGATCTCGTCAACGGTCGGCACGTAGGAGATGAATGCGCGTCCCTCGCGTCCCAGCGAGTCCCACGCGGCGGCGGACTGGGGACTGCCGGATAGCAGTGGCGACGAGGGTTGCGACACTCCCGGCTTGTCGCCCGTGTCGCGTGTGGAGAATAGGGCATTGGAGGCCGTGAAGAACCCCTGAACCAACAATCCGGAGAACACCAACCACAGCAACACCACCAGGCCCGTGGATGACAGCGTGATCGCGAGTCGCCGCGGCAGCCAGCGGTCCAGGCGATTTCCCATGGTGCGGAACAGCAGTCTCAGCGACCTGGAGGTCACGAGCACGATGGCGGCGACGACCGCGGTCGCCCCGATGACAATCGGCCAGGCCGACGGGCTCAGCGCGTCCATCCCCATCAGTTGGCGAATGTCGTTCTGCCAACCGACCCAGCGCCAGATCGCGCGTGCGGTCCCCAAACTGATGGTCGCGAGGAGGATCCCGGTGACGATCTGTTGGGGTCGGCCACGCAGGTTGGGCACGCCCAGGTAGTTCCAGATCGCGTGGCCAGCGGATCCCAGCCCGTACCCGACCAAGAGGGAGACGCCTGTGGCGATGCCCTGCACCAACGCGATTCGCGGGAGCAACGACGGCTCGAGCGAGAAGGACGCGAAGATGGCCCCGACGGCCACACCGGGCCCGGAGAAGGTCGGCTCGAAGACGCGCGGCGGGCGACGCTTGCCGGGAGGTGAGGGGGGTAGGGCGCTCGTGCTGCCAGTCGGCGTCTCGGTGGTCACAGGTCCGGTTCCACCTTTCGCACTCTCCCTCGCGCTCCCGTGACGGCCCGGTTCGACGGTTGCCTACACCGGATCGCGACGCAGCGGCTGCGTCATGCAGTGGGCGCCGCCGCGACCGCGGCCGAGTTCAGCGCCCACGATCTCGAGCACCTCGATGCCAGCCGCGCGGAGCTTGGCGTTGGCATGGGTGTTGCGGTCGTAGGCCACCACCACGCCGGGTTCAAGCGCGAGCACGTTGTTGCCCGAGTCCCATTGCTGTCGCTCGGAGGCGTAGCGGTCGCCGCCCGTCTCGATCACGCGCAGCCCGCCCGCCCCCAAGGCATCGGCGATCACCTCGACGAACGGACGCTCCTCGTGCGTGACGTCGAGCATCGCCGGACCGTCGGCCGGGCGCAGTGAGTACGTCTCAATCTCCTCGACGATGCCCGGGAACACCGTGGCGACGTCCCGGTCGGCGAGAGTGAAGACCGTGTCGAGGTGCATGGCCGCGCGAAGTTTGGGCATCTTGGCCACGATGACGCGTTCGGCGGCTCCCGCCGCAAAGAGTTCAAAGGCCACCTGGGTGATCGCCTGACGCGACGAGCGCTCCGACATGCCCATCACGACCGCCCCGTTGCCAATCGGCATGACGTCGCCACCCTCGAGAGTCGCGAGCCCATGGTCCAGCTCGGGGTCGCCCCACCAGAACTGGACAGGTTGGGTATCCGTGGCGGGCGCGTCGTCCGGTAGCGAGACATCGGAGATGGTGGGCCCGAATCCTGGGAGGAACTCGATGCTCGGATCGGCGGCATTGAAGGCCGGGTGGAACGAATACACGGCCTTCATGATGAGGGTCTCGGCGTGTCGTGCGGGCCAGAACAGCGGGTTGAGCGTCACGCCGCCATAGATCCACGAGGTGGTGTCCCGCGTGTACAACGTATTCGGCAGCGGCGGCATCAGGTAGTCGCGCATTCCGGATTCCTCGCGCACCAGTTGGATCGTGGGGGGCGAGAAGTCGCGGGGCAGATCGCTCGTGGACAGTCCTCCCAACACGTAACGCGCAAGCGTCATGGAATCGAGCGATTCCAGGAAGTCCCTCACCTCCGTGGCGAGCCCCAGCCCCACCTCATCCGTGCTGAGCTTGCGGTCGAGCAGCCACTGGCGGGCCGCGGGAATGGAGAGCGTCTCCGCCAAGAGGTGATGCAGCTCCAGCACCTCGATGCCGCGCGAACGCATGAGCGAGATGAACTCGTTGTGGTCCCGGCGGGCATTGTCGACCCACATGACGTCGTCGAACAGCAGGTTGTGACAGTTGGAGGGGGTGAGGCGGTTGTGCGCGAGGCCGGGGGAGCACACCAGCACGGATCGCAATTGCCCGACCTCGCTGTGGACGCCGTAGCCGGGGTGGACACGGGGCGGAGCGGATGCCTCCATGGGGGCTCTCCTCACGAGAACGGTCGTATTGATCCGACGGTATCACCGGGGATAGCCCGAGCCGGAGCGCAGTTGTCCGGTGTGCTTCCTCGGGTGACCGCGTACACGCTCTCGTGTGGCGGCCTGCTTCTTCTGGGCGGTCGCGTGGCCGACTCCTGGGGTCGCAAGCGCACCTTCCTGGTGGGTCTTTCGGGCTTCGCGGCGCTCCTGGCGCCGTCGGCACTGTCTCTTGTGACCGTGGCCTTCACTGCGCCCAAGGAGCGCGCCCGCGCCTTTGGCGTCTTTGGTGCGCTGTCCGGCGGCGGCGCGGCCAATGGCCTGATGCTCGGTGGCATCCTCACTGACCGTCCCGGCTGGCGCTGGGTCATGTGGGTCAATGTGCCGCTCGCGCTCGCGATCGCCGCTTTCGCGTATGTCATCGTGCGCGAGTCGAAGTCCGACGGCCACCCGTCGTACGACCTCCCCGGTGCGGCCCTAGCCACCGGGGGCATGCTATCGCTCGTCTACGGATTCACTCGCGTGTTGGAATCGTCCGACGGATGGTCGGACCCGCTCGCGATCGCGTGCCTCATGGCAGCGGTGTTTCTCATCTCGACCTTCCTCGCGGTCGAGCGTCGCGTCAAGAACCCGTTGCTTCCCTTGCGCATCCCCTCCAACCCGGCGCTCATGGCGGGTCTGCACTTCTTGCCTTTCTCGCTGGCGATCGATGTCGATCGGCATGGCTTTCGTGTTCATCCCTACGTCGTCCACCGCGCTCCTGTGCGTGTCGCCGCGCGACGCGGGTGTGGCATCGGCGCTGGTGCGGGTGCGCAGGCCCGACTTCCACGCACATGTGCAGGACGCGGAGCAAGCGGTCATCGGCGCGTAGGGCGGTGGCCCTGCGTCGTCGTGAGACACAGCAGGGCCGGGCCCTCGTGGTAAACGGGGGCCCGGCCCTGACTGACGCACGCGGTCGCCCGCGTGCACGAAGCGGTGGCGGTTACCGCGTGAAGACGCGCGAGAACAGTGAAGACGCCGAGCCGGGTGTGGAGCCCGACGTGTGGCCCTGGCAGCGTTGCGCCTGGGGGATTCCTGCGAGCGCCTGCTCGACGTGATTGCCGCAGCCGGTCCAAGTGGCCTTGCCGCAGGTGGGGCAGGTGGCGGGAGAGCACATAGTGCAGCCTTTCTGAAGAGGTTGTCGTAGTGAAGGTAGCATACCCTGGGGGGTATAACAACATGCGTCGCGTGACCTTCCCGAGTCAGGAGGCACACCACGTGTGGCATTTTCCACACTCGGCGCCGCGTCACGATTGCGGACTTCACCTGTCTCATCGTGCATCACAGCAGACGAGGAGGGGCCATGTGGGAACGGGCTGACAGTTTGGCGCGACCGGCGCGGGAGTTCGCGCAAGCGCATCACCTGGTCTACTCGGGCTCCGTGCCGCTCGAAACCGCGGGCAACTTCCCGGCGTTGCCCTTCGCCAACGCGTCGCCGCGCCACTGCGTGAGCGGTCAGTGGCGTGGACGCCCCGTCCAGCGTTTCGAAACGGGTCGCTATACCGTCGAAGTGATGGGCATGTCGACACGCCTCCCAACGCTTCACGTCATCCCCGCGCGCCTCGATCGCCGGGCGCTCGCCATCGTGGGACGGGTCATCGCGACCGGTGACGCGGACTTCGATCGCCGCTGGTCTGTGATCGGCGATAACGAAGGCTTTGCCGTGGCCCTGCTGACGCCCGGAATGCGCGAGGCGCTGATGCACCCCGCCGCAGACGGCCGCGCGGTGACGTTCAGCGGTGACCAGGTCTCATCGTGGGCACAAGCAGAGGCCTCGTGGCAGGAGGCGCGGGTCCGGCTCGAGTTCTTGGCCGTGCTGGTGGGACGCATCTCCCCGGACGTCCCGCAACGGTTCGACATCTCTACTGCTGCGCCACTCCCAGAACCGTCCGGATGGGTGCCCGCGGCCGCGGAACCTGAGGGTCCGCAGTGGGTCGTCGCGCAGATGCCCGAACCGGCCGACACCGTCAAGAACCGCGGGCTCACCGACACCGGCGAGTTCGAGGTGGCGCTGCTTCACGCTCAGCTTGAAGGCGCAGCGTTCCTTCCCGAGCCCGAGCCCACGAAAGACGAGCGCGGCGGCAGCTGGCTGTTCGCGCCAGCGGTCCACTAGCTCCACCCGCAGAGCATCTGGCGGGCTTGTGACGCCGGTCGAGCTCTCAGCCTTAGAGGCCGACCACTGCCACCACGTCGCCCGTCGGCACGCCCGACCCACCCTGAGGTTCCTCGGTGATCTCAAAGTTCGTGACGCCGTCAAAGCCCGTGTGCATCATGGCCATGAATGTGCCATCGGCATCGGGCATGAAGGTGGGGCCGGGCAGCATCTGGCCATCGTCGAGCACGAGCCACAACTGATACTCCATGCCTTCGGCGGGTGCGGGCGCGTCGAGCCCCATGAGAGCCACGCCGCTCATTCGTTCACTCATCACCAGATGGGACGAGCCCAGGCCGACGAGCTCCATCGTGTGAGCATCGGGTGCGGACGACACCATCATCACGTCGCGCTCCAGCGCCGATGTGTCGGGCGCGTAGTCGGCGCTCGTCAGAAACAGTCCGATACCTGCCACCGCGACGGTCACGGCCGCAGCTGCGCCTGCGAGGGGCCAACGGAACCGCCGGCGCGGTGAGCGTGCTTGAGCCGACGCGGCCCCCGCGGGCGGGACCTGCGCGGTGCGAGTAGCCTGTTGCATCACCTTGGCGCGCAGCGATGCCGGGGGAACGATGGCCTCGGCGTCGACCAGCGTGGCGATCACGTCCGCCATCTGCGCCACCTCGCCCCGGCAGTCCTCGCAGTCGCGCAGGTGGTGTTCAAAGGNNGTGAATCCCTTGGAGAAGGCGAGATCGATCGCTTCTCGCTGGCGTTCGGTGAGCAGCGCCAGCCCTTCACGAACCCGTTGCGCCTCCCACGTCCGGTGAGCGGTGTCGACGACGGTGTCGGGGTCGTCGTGACTCGCAGTCGCCTTGGCCGCGTGTGCCCGCAAGCGATCGGTGTGCGCCTGCTCGGATCGCACCCTGTCGATCGCGCGCCGGTGGGCCATGGTGAGGATCCACGTTCGCCCGCTGCCGGCCTCGGGCCGGTAACGTGCGGCGAGCCGCCACACCTCTACCAGGACATCTTGAGCGACCTCCTCGGCGATGGCGTGGTCGCGAACCACTCGCAGCGCGACGCCAAAGACAGACCCGGCGACTGCGGTGTACAGATCGTCGAATGCGGCTTCATCCCCACGGCCGACGCGCACGAGCAGCTGACCGACGAGTGCCGATCGCTCGGCGGCAGCCTGGGCGACGGGCGTCGGTGGTGCGGCGGGCTCCGCATCACCAACCACCCTGAGGTGCCGCTTCGAGTTCACTGGTTCTCCTTGAGGAACGGGGCTGGGGACTAGCCTTCGTCTTCCATCATCGCGTCNNTCCTCGGTCACCATTGCATCCTCGGACATCATCGCGTCCTCAGACATCATGGTGTCGGACGACATTGTGGGTTGATCCGAAGGGTCGGATGTGGTGTCTCCGCAACCGGCGAGCACGGTCGCCGCGAAGACGACGATGGCGGGGGCGGCAAGCATTCGACTGGTCTTCATCTTTCCTCCTTGTGGGCGGGGCGTGGGGTGTTCCCACGGTGATGATTCGGTGCGGGGGCTGCGTCGGATGGGATCACCCGAAGGTGAAGGCGTAGGCCTCGACCCCCTTGGAGAAGTCGAGGGTCATCACGTCGTCAATCGGCGCTCCTTCATACAGGTCGTAGAGGTCCGACGTGCCGTCCACGTGAACCGTCCTGGGGGAGTCAGGTTGGGACGCGAGCGTCACCGTGACGTCGCCGGTGCCTGCCATGACGAGGTGAACGTCGGCGGCATAGAAATGCAGGAACAGGCGCGCATTCTGGCCGGCGATGGCCCTTTCGCTCTCGACGGTCCACGTGCCATCGAAGGAGAAGGAGTTGAGCTCGGGTGTGCGGTTGCCGTTGTACGCCGCGAGTTCGTCGTTCGCCACGTCGCTGTTGTCGGCGTGCTTGAGGCGCTGCCATCCGAGGTACGTCTCTTGGGTGCGACCATCCGTGTGATTGCCGGGATCGGCCTTGACGGTGTCTTGCGGGGGCGCGTCGAGCAGATCTTGGATGAGCTTCTCGGTTTCCTCGTAGCCACCCTCGCCGTAGTGCACTTGGCGCACCGTTCCGGTCTGGTCGATGAGGTAGTGCGCGGGCCAGAACCGCTGGTCCCATGCGCGCCACGTCTTGAAGTCGTTGTCGATCGCGATCGGGTACGTGATGCCGTAGCGATCCGCCGCGTCTTGGACGTTCGACACGACCCTTTCGAAACTGAACTCGGGGGAGTGCACGCCGACGATCGTCAGCCCGTCGTCGCGGTAACGCTCGTCCCACGCAGTCAGGTAGGGGAAGGTGCGCTGGCAATTGATGCATGAGTAGGTCCAGAAATCCAACAGGACAACCTTCCCGGGCAGCTCGTCGAGAGAGAGGGACTGGCCTTCGGTGTTGAGCCACGTCTCGATGCCGACAAAATCGCGCGCGGGGCCGCAGTTCGCTAGCCGGTCGGACGTCTGCTGCTCGCACTCGTCGAAGGTCAGTTGCCCTCCCGTGGAGGTGACCTGGTCCTGTCTGCCTGCGAGGGAGTCGAGTTCCCCTCGGACGCCGTCGTTGTTCTCGATGCGTTGCTGTATTTCGGCGAGCGTCGAGGGCACGAGCCGCTGCAACGGCTCGGCCAGGTTGGTCGCGAGGACGAGGGCGGTGAGGATCAACACCACGCCCGAGCCGACGCGGATCGTGTGCAGGCGTTCTCGCACGGCCCTGATGCGCGAGCCAATGCTCTGCCCGGCCACGCCGAAGGCGAGAAGCGGGATCGCAATGCCGGCCGAGAACGACGCCGTGAGCACTACGAGGCCCCAACTGAGACCGTTGGTGGCTGCCAGCACCGTGATGGACGCCAAAATGGGTCCCGCGCAGGGAACAAACACCAGGCCGAGCGCGAGGCCCATGACGAACCCATTGCCGTCCCTGTTGAGCCGCGGCAGCGTGGTGTTCCGGAAGGGGCGCTCCAGGAGGTGTTCCACCGCGGGAACGGCGAGGCCCACGCCGACGATCGAGAGGGTGACTATCCCGGCCCACCGGAGCAGGTCGTCGGGCAGACCCAGGCTCGACAGGATGATTCCACCGAGGAGCGTGAATACGGCGAAGCTGGTCACCAGACCCCCCACGACGACCAGGGGTCGACGGCGGGATCGGGCGCCGTCCTGAATGGACGATGTGAGGATGGCTGGCAGCACCGGGAGCACGCAGGGGCTGATCGCGGTGATGAGGCCGGACACGATGCCGACGACGATGAGGGTAGACATGCACTGTATTCGGGGCGCGTGCGCCCTCAGATGGGGTCGCTATTGCTCGTGGTGTGGGACGGCGTCGAGCCATTCGAGCACGCGTTCCTCGAACAGGTCGGCCGCGTCGGCGTCGTAGTCGGCGCACGAGGGATCCATGAACATGTGGCGCTTGCCGGCGTAGCGGTGCACGTGAGCCTCGGGAGCACGTCGCAGGAGAGACGTCATCTCGGAGGCGGGAACCCAATCGTCAGGATCGGCGACGTGGATGCTCAGGCGCACGTTGTGCCGCCACTCGCCGCCGATTTCCGCAGGGGGCATGGCACCGCCCACGAGAACACAATTGCGGATGCGCCGCCACTCCTGGGCGAGCAACTGGGCGGGAAAGGTGCCAAGCGAGAAACCCATGACGGTGTCGGCGGTGGGGTGATGCAGCGCCGTGCGGCGGGCAATGTCCTCGATCGCGTCGTGGCCGATGCGACCGGCGTAGGCGACGCCGTCGTCGAGCCGAGAAAACACCTCGCCCGCAAACATGTCGGGCGCATGCACACTGTGCCCTGCGGCGCGAAGGCGCTCAACGAAGGAGCAGAGTCCCTCGGTCAGGCCCTGAGCGTGATGGAAGAGCAATATCTCGGCCACACCTCCAGTGTGCCTCTCGAGACCCTGGCGCGCGACCGTTGTGGTGCAATGGTCGCGGGCGGGAGCCGCGGATACCCTAGGCCCATGTCACGCGCCGCGAACCGAAACCGTTCACTTGCCTTGGGCTGGCTTCTTGTCGCGGTGCAGGTGGTGCTGTTTCTTGCGGTCGCCCTCTGGCCGTCATCGTGGGGACTGGCCGCGCCTGCCGCGCGCGAGCTTGGCGGGGTGCTGTTCGTCCTGGGGGGCATCGGCGGGGTCGCCGCGGCTGTGTTCCTCGGGCGTGCGCTGACTCCTATCCCTCAACCCAATGGCGCGGGCCTCAGTGCGCGCGGTGTGTACCGGTGGGTACGGCATCCGATGTACTCCTCGATTCTGGTGTTGTGCCTCGGCGTTGCGGTGTCGCGCGGGGCGGTAGCGGTGTGGGTGTTGGCGGCGGCCCTGGCGGTCTTCTTCGAAGTGAAGACCCGGTTCGAGGAGAGATTCTTGGTCGAGGCGTACGACGGATATGCGGTGTACGCCTCGCGCACCGGCAAGTTTGTCCCAGGGGTGGGACGACGTCGCTGACGCGCTCGTCCCGACGGGGCATATGCCCTGTTTCATCTCAAAACGCCAATAACGGGCATTCGTTATTATCATTTGTGAATATGAATAGCAATTCACCATTGGCACTTGGGATAGGTGTCGATTCCCTACAATACGAATTGTGGGGAACAGCCAGTCACAAGTGCTATTGCATCCAGTGAGGATGAGAGTGGTTCTTGCTTTGGGCGTGGACGACCTCACCACCAAGGAACTGCGCACGAGAATGCCTGACGTGGCGCAGGCCTCGCTCTACCGCGCGATAACGCGCCTGGTCGACGCCGGAATCATCGCGGTCGTGAAGCGCCGCCAGCGCGGAGGTGCCATGGAGCGCGTGTACCGAGTCGTGAATCCGGCCGACCCAGGGCATGCGACCGCCACCGGACACGGCTTTGTCGCCGCCGCGGACATGATCGCGCGGGCGCTGTCCGTCGACGCCGCACAATGGGCCGCCAGCCCCGACTGGCGCCCCCACGAGGCGCACTTGCGGCGCGAAGTTGTGTACGTCAGCAGCGATCAAGTTGCGGAACTCAAGAATCGGCTCGACGCGCACCTTGACGAGGCAGGCGGCGAGATTCCCGACGCTTCGACCGCCATGATTGTCACGCTCGCCGTGATACCCGCGTCACCAGGGGTACCGCGCGCCGACCACTGACCCTTGCACAAGGTGCGGTGCCGGGTCGGCGCGGCAACGGGGGGACGCACCGGCCCGGCACAGGGCTGGCTCACACCGGCAGCGTCAGCGACCTACGCGCACCGTGCGCTCGCGAAGCGCGTGCCGAGCCTTCGCGGCGCCCCTCGTGAACGCGACGGCTCGGCCGCGCGGCGTCATGGCCGCCGGGCGCGTACGTCGGGCCCATGCCCGGCGCCGCTCTCGAAGTGCGAATCGCGCCTGGAGGGCGACCCGCAGTCGTCGCGGGACGCTCAGCTGCCTCAGGGTGTAGGTGTCCACGGTGGTGGTGATGGCGACCGCAAGGATGGTCATCGCGAGCGACGCCAAGGGCAACGCGCGCGTGCCCCAGGTGGAGACGATCGTCGCGCCCAGCACCGGTCCCACGGCCGCGCCGAGGTTCACCGCAACCGAGTACATGCTTGCTCCCACGTCCGTGCGCCAGGGTGTGTGCCGCATCGCCCAGTTCAGCAGTGCGGCAAGTAGCGCCGCCCACCCGGCAGCCTGTAGCACCTGGGCGGCGATCGCGGACCACGGGGTCGCGACGGCGAGCAGCCCCCACGCTGCGGCGAGCAACGCGAGCCCCGCTCTCACCGCTTGCACGACATTGCGCGCAAGCAATCGGGTGACGGCCAGGGTGGTCGCCACCGCGACGATGCCTCCCAACGCGAAGAGACCGGGAATGCTCGCCGAGCTGAGTCCCGCCTGGATGGTGTAGAAGGGCACGATGTACGTCCAGCTGACGCTCATCCCCACGGTGGCCGTGAAGGCGACACCGACGACCTTGGCGAACATCCGACGTGACGGAATGTCGCCGCGTGTGTGTGGAGCGCGAACTCCACTCGCGGCACGCGAATCGCCGGGTAGCACGATTGCCAGCGCTGCCGTCAGCAAGACGCCCAGCGCGGCCAGGCCCCAATATGGTGCGTGCCAACCGAAAGAGGTGCCGCTGAGCGTGACGAGCGGAGTGCCCACGACGCCCGCGGCGGCCGACCCGACCATGATGCGGGTCACGGTGCGGGCGCGCAGATGGGGAGCAAACAGACTCACCGCAGCGGGTGCGACGAGCGCCCAGAACAGGGCGTGCGCGGCCGCGGAGACGATGCGGCCGCCGGCAAGGTGGACCAGGCTCTGCGAGAGGGCGGTGATGAGGACTCCCACGGTCCACACGCCGACCGTGATGGACAGCGTGAGCCGCTTGCTGGCCCTCGAGGTGAGCAGGGTGAGCGGCGTCGATACGACGACGACCGTGAGGGCAAACACTGTCGCTATGAGCCCGATGGATGCGATCGGCACGGCAAGTCCCGTGGAGATCGACTGGCTCAATGCCACGATCGACGCCTCATTGGCACCGAACGCGAAAGCCGCCGTAGCGAGGGTCGCCAGTGCGAGCTTGGAGCGCAATGGCGACAGCGTCAGCGCCTCGATGGACCGGGTCCCGGAGTCGGCGTCGTCGATGACGACGGTGCTGGCACCCGCGACGATCGGCATCGACGCCGTCGTGACGTCGTCGTAAGGGTCTACGCCTCCCTTGGGCGTAGCGTCAAGAGCGTCCAGGTGGGTTACCTGAGGAAGCTCTCGGGTGGGGTCGGGATCGTCGTCAACGACCCTTTCACGCGTGTCGATCAAGCGGGTACTCCATGGGTCATGCGGTGCAGAAGATAGGGAGAGCGATCCGACTTGCCGGAGCGGCTCACGTGCGCGCTCCGGTGCGCAAGGCATCGATATGACGGCCCTGCGGTGTCAACGAATGGCACGAGCGATTGTTTCCGTCAACTGGGTGCGGTGAGGGGGATGGTAGATACGTGACCGACTCAGAAATGGTTGACTCGCCTCATGAAGATCGTTTCCGAGCCGGCCATCGTGCAACGTCCCGACGTGCCCTACGTGGCGTTCCGGGATCGCGTCCCGTTCAAGGGTCTTGCGAACCACACCGCCGCGATGCGCACGGAACTCACCCGGTGGCTACAGGTCCACCCTGTCGACGCCACCGGCCCCCAGTTTCTGCGGCTCCACCTGATCGACCTGTCTGACCGGGCGACGGTCTCCGTGGCGATTCCCGTCGCTAGCTCCGAGGAGGCGATCGCCGCCGCTGAATCCGCCCAGGATGACCGGATCGTCGCCGACGTGGTCCCCGCCGGGCGGTACGCGACCATGACGCACATGAACCATGGGGTGAAGGCCAACCTGACGTTGACCACGTGGTGTGCCGCGCAGGGGTTCGAGATCGAACGGTTGCGGGACGAGACGGGCAACACCTTCGTGGCCCGGCTTGAGACGCTGCTCACGGATCCCGCTCGGGAGCCGCGCGCGTCCCGACAGCACGTCAGGCTGGACTTCAAGATCGCTGACTGAGGGGCGAGCTCGTCGATCGTCACCCGAACGAGCCGGTCGTCGCCACCGCCGCGATGACGATTCCCGCGCTGGCCACGAGTGGCCGGAAGAGTTCGAGCATGCTGAAGATCATGGAATTCACGTTGGATCGCACCTGCCACGGAGACAACCGCGTGACTAGGAAGCTGACGAGCGCAAGCAGAGCGATAGGGAACCACAGCCACAGCGCCGCCTCATTGGCGCGCATGTACACCGCGAACCGTGCGGGGAAGACGGTGCGTCGAGCGCACACACGATCCCTACGGGAGTCATCAGCACCGCGAGCGTCACCATGCCGCGCATCGCGCCCTTGACCTCGATACCGCGATGGTGCACTCGCCCGTCGCGCCCCAGGTCCGCGCGCATGCCCATGATCGGCCGCACGATCTGCTCGGGCCTCGGGAAGAGGTGTGTCACGGCGTCGCAGCGCAGATGGTAGTTCGTTGCTGTGCCTGCAGTGGCGCGCTCCCACAGTTCGGAGGCGGTGAAAGCGTGTCGCCGATGCGAAACGACACCGGAGGGTCTTCAGCGTTCGCGAAGGCGTTCGACGATGGGTCGCAATGAGTGGGCCATGCGCTGCGGCACGTGCACAAACTCGCTGAGCCGTGCCAATTCGAGGTGCGCGGCCAAGAAGGCATCATTGACGGCGAATTCATCGAGGATCCCGCCGCTGTCTGCAAGGCCGTCAACAAGTGCGGCGGCCCGCGGCTGGCCCGATGCGCGCAGGCGGTCCATGGCGGCGTGCTTGGCGACCGGCATTCGCCCGCCGTCGGCGTCGTTGGCCCACAACACGTCGAGTACCGCGAGCGTGTCAGGGGTTGCCTGGACCTGCGGGGTCATCGTGACGCCCGAGGCTACTTCTTCGACGGCGACTCCATCACGGACAGCCAGTTGCCGGCCGGATCCTTGAACCACGAGTTGTCCGGTCCGTGTCCGTCGCCGGGCATGATGCCGTCAGGTCTCACGCCGGGAAGCATCTCGAATTGCACGCCGGCCGCGGTGAGGGCCGACACCTCGGCGGGCAGATCGCTCACCGGGAACATGATCACCGTGTGCGCGGCGGGTACATGGTCTTCCTTGGGATAGGCCAACACCCAGGGGCCCACGCCCAGTTTGATGCGCAGCATGCCGTGCTCCTCGACCACCTTGAGACCAAGCGTTCCCCCGTAGAACTCGCGTGCGGCCGCGAGGTTGTCGATCGAGAAGCTGCTCAGACCCTCTGATGTTGCGAGCATGACGCGACCTTTCCGTTGGGACAGTTCGGACTCCCTGAGCGTACTTTGCGGAGCGGACGCGCGCCCGAGGACGAGGCGCGGCGCGCGGTGCGGCGCCCTTTCGGGGGAGGGGTGTCGCGCCTCGCGTACACTTGAGCCACCAGCATCGACCCGGTAATCACCGGAGAGCTTGCGGAAGAACGGGCGTCAGCCTCAGTAGAACCGCACGGGCAGCCCGTCACAGCGGCGCCTCCGTGGAAGCGGCGGCATGAGAGGTCGGCTGTCCCGTCACGGGACGGCGGGCAAGCGAGGTGGTACCGCGCAACGCTTCTTGAGGGACATGGTCCCTTGAGACGGAGCGTCCTCGCACCGTTGAGTAGACGCACGCACCACCGCACGCATAGCCAAAGGAAGCCCCGTGAGCGACGCCCGTTACCCCCTGCATCGTCCGGCCGGAGAGGTGTCTCCGTCGCCCAGTTTCCCCTCCCTCGAGGAGGATGTGCTGGCGTACTGGAAGGCCGACGGCACCTTCCAGGCATCGATCGACAATCGAGACGACGCAGAGGAGTTCGTCTTCTACGACGGCCCCCCCTTCGCGAATGGACTGCCGCATTACGGCCACCTGCTGACGGGGTACGCCAAGGACGTCGTCCCCCGCTTCGAGACGATGCGCGGCAAGAAGGTCGAGCGCCGCTTCGGGTGGGACACGCACGGGCTGCCCGCGGAACTTGAGGCCGAGCGCATCCTGGGAATCACCGACAAGTCTCAGATCGACGAGATGGGCATTGCCGCCTTCAACCAGGCGTGCCGCGAATCGGTGCTGAAGTACACCGACGAGTGGGAAAGTTACGTCACGCGTCAGGCCCGCTGGGTGGACTTTGAGAACGACTACAAGACGCTCGACGTCACCTTCATGGAGTCCGTGATCTGGGGCTTCAAGCAGCTGTACGACAAGGGCCTCGCCTACGAG
>DGBM01000074.1 GCA_002384765.1 Demequinaceae bacterium UBA4004 | reverse complement strand
GGATTTTCGGTCATGGATCGGGAGTCTATCGCTTGGATACGCGCGGACGGGTTTCTGCGCACTGTCCCAGACG
Source organism: Demequinaceae bacterium UBA4004 (assembly GCA_002384765.1). The sequence goes on along the minus strand of DGBM01000074.1, from coordinate 3,804 downwards.
ACGGCGACCTCCTCCGGGCTGTTCTCGCCTCGGGGAAGTCGCCGGACGTCGGGGTGTTACTCGGGGACGTAGAGCGGGTTCACCATGTGCTCGTCGTCGGCCGGGTCGACGCCCTCGGCGATGGTCAGCAGACCCTCGGCGTAGGCGTAGCGGATGCTCGCGAGCATCCGGGGGCACGTGTCCTCGCCATCGGGCCGTGCACCACCCTCGCGCCACTCGTTGAGGACTGGGCAGTTACGGTCGCCGCCCTCCGTCCACTGGATCGAGGTGTGCTTCTCGCTGTTCTTGCGCACGGCCACGCTGGTGCCACACCTGCGGCACTCGACGGGCTGGAAGCCGGCCCGCGTGTAGGTCTCGCGATCCAGGTCGGTGTACTCGTGGAGCCGCGCGGCGCGCGCCGGGTCGGTCTCGTCCCAGGTGGGCGCGCGCCGCGAATCGTTCTTCTTGAACATCAGTTCTTCGACGGGGCCGCGCCCGCCTCGCCGGCGACCTCGGCCATGCCGGTGTACTGGGTCTGCTCGTCGGAGATCTCCGCCTCGCCCGCCGCCTGCTTGCGCATGTTCTCGGCGACCTCGCTCTCCCAGTACTGGTTGGCCGCGGTGGTGTCGACCTCGAACTCGAAACGCTCCTGCATCTCGGGCTCGACCTTGTCGCGGTCCACGTAGAACTGCTCGTACCAGCGGCGGAGCTGGTAGACGGGGCCGTCCTCCTCGCAGAGGAGGGGGTTGGCGATCGAGGACTTGCGCTGCCAGATCCGGACGTCCTGGAGGAAGCCCTCGCCGAAGAAGGTCGCGATCTTCGCCGCCATCTTCGCCGACGTCTCGTCGTCGAAGCCCTGCGGCTTCTTCACCGAGAGTCCGTACATGAGCACGAACGAGTTCTGGTCGATCGGGTAGTGGCAGTTGATGAGGATCGCGTCGGTGACGAAGTCGCCGTACATCTGCTTGAGGGGGTTGATCATGTATGCGGGGCCGAAGTACGAGGCCTCGGACTCCAGGAGGGTGTCGCCGTACTTGCCGCCGGACGGGTCGTGGTCCGGACGGCCCTTGGTGTTGAGGTACTGGGTCGCCGTCTGGCCCTCGAAGACGTTCTTGAAGTACGTCGGGAACGCGAAGTGGATGTAGTAGAAGTGGGCCATGTCGACGACGTTGTCGACGATCTCCATGCAGTTGGAGCCCTCGATGACGAGGCGGTTCCACTCCCAGTCGGTCCACTCACCGGTGTCGTACTCGGCGATCACCGGGATGGCGTCCTGCTCGAGGGGCGGGTTGCCCTCGTGGTCGTGCCAGACGAAGACCTGGCCGGACTGGACGTTGGTGATCCACGCGCGGGTCTTGGCGCGCAGGGGAACGCGCTTGGCGTAGGGGATGCCCTTGCACTTGCCGTCGCCACCCCAGCGCCAGTCGTGGAACGGGCACGCGATGTTGCCGTCCTTGATCGAGCCGTCGGACAGGTCGCCGCCCAGGTGGCGGCAGTACGCGTCGAGGACCTTGATCTCGCCTTCGTCGTCGGCCCACACCACGAGCTTGGTTCCGAAGGCGTGGATGGAGTGGGGCTTGCCGTCGGAGAACTCCTTGACGGTGCCGATGCAGTGCCAGCCGCGTGCATATCGATCCCGGGCCTTGCCGGTATCGATCTCGCGGACGGCTCCGGGGGCTGAGCCGGGTGCGGTCATGATTCCTCCTGAGGGGCGTGAGCCGGATGAGAACAGGTTATAGAATGGGCGGGCAGGCCACAACCAGGGTGCGTAAGTGCTGGCACAGGGTGCCAGAAGCTCTTGCCCGGCGGCGGTTGCCTGGTGCAAAATTGTAACGTGTTCTAGTCTAGTCCGCATCACCCCCACGAACGCCAGAGAGGTTCACATGAGCGAGTACGCCTCCCACGAGGTCATCGACCGCATCACGGCTCTGCTGCCCGGTTTCGCCGAGCGGGCCCAGGAGACGGAGGACCTGCGCAAGGTCCATCCCCAGAACATCGCGGAACTCGACGAGGCCGGCTTCTTCAAGCTGTGCCAGCCGGCCCAGTGGGGCGGGTACGAGGCGGACATGGAGACCTTCTACACCGCTGTCAAGACCATCGCGACGGCGTGCCCGTCCACCGGGTGGTGCGCGAGCATCCTCGGTATCCACAACTGGCACCTCGCGCTCTTCCCGCAGCAGGCGCAGGAGGACGTGTGGGGCGAGGACCCGACGGTGCGGATCTCGTCCTCGTACGCGCCGATGGGTGCGGCGAAGAAGACCGCCGACGGGTTGGTGCTCAACGGCAAGTGGTCCTGGTCCTCGGGTTCCGACCACGCCGACTGGGTCTTCGTGGGCGGCCCGGTGCTCGACGACAACGGCAAGATGGTCGACTTCTGCACGTTCCTGGTCGAGAAGTCCCAGTACGAGATCCTCGATGTCTGGCACGTCGCCGGGCTCAAGGGCACCGGCTCCAACGACATCCTGGTCAAGGACGCACTCATCCCGGAGCACCGCGTACTGTCCTTCGGTCTCATGGCGGCCACCAAGAGCCCCGGGCTCGAGGTCAACACCAACCCCATCTACAAGATGCCGTGGGGCACCATCCACCCCACCACCATCTCGACGCCGATCGTCGGCATGGCGTTCGGTTGCTACGAGGTGCACCGCGGGCACCAGCGTGAGCGCGTGCGCGCCGCGTTCGGCACCGCGGTCAAGGACGATCCGTTCGCCAAGGTGCGCCTGGCCGAGGCGGCCGGTGACATCGACGCGGCGTGGCTGCAGCTCATGCGCAACGTGCGCGAGGAGCAGGACATCATCACCGCCGGCGGGTACCCGGACATGGAGCTCCGCACGCGCGCCCGCCGCGACCAGGTCCGGGCCACGCAGCGGTCGATCGACGCCATCGGTCTGCTGTTCCAGAACTCCGGGGCCCGCGCCCTGGAGGAGACCTCGCCGATCCAGCGATTTTGGCGGGATGCCAACGCCGGGCGGGTCCACGCCGCCAACGAGGCCACCAAGGCGTACATCATGTATGGGCAGAACGAGTTCGGCGAAAAGGTCACCGACTCGATGGTCTGATCCGCCTCACGGATCGAAAGGACTGGCAATTATGGCGATCAGCAATTTCGGGTATGTCCGGGTCTTCGCCACGGACATGGCCGCCTGGCACGAGTACGGCACGAAGGTGCTGGGTTTCGTGGTGGGATCGGGCGACGATCCCGAGTCGCTCTACTTCCGCATGGACGATCATCCGCACCGGTGGATCATCGTCCCCGGCGAGGAGGACACACTCTCCGCGGTGGGCTGGGAGTGTGCGAACGAGGGCGAGTTCGAGGACGTCAAGCGGCGCCTCGACGCGGCCGGTGTGCCCTGGGAGGACGCCCCGGCCGAGGTGGCGCGCGACCGCAAGGTGCGGGGGCTGATCACCTGTCAGGACCCGGCCGGGTTCACGCTGGAGATCTACCACACCATCGCGCTGCAGCACCGTCGCATCCCGACGCCGTACGGGCACGAGTTCGTCACCGGCGACCAGGGTGCGGGCCACATCGTCCTGTCCACCCCGGACGAGACCGCGGCGCTCGAGTTCTACCGTGACGTCCTGGGGTTCACGCTGCGTGACTCGATGAGCCTGCCGCCGGAGATCGTGGGCCGACCGGCCGACGGCGAGCCCGCGTGGCTGCGGTTCCTCGGCTGCAACCCGCGGCACCACTCGCTGGCGTTCACCCCGTTCCCCAACCCGACCGGGATCATCCACCTGATGGTCGAGGTCGGTACCGCGGACGACGTGGGGCTGGCGCTGGACCGGGCGACGCGCAAGAAGGTGAGGATGTCGGCCTCGCTCGGC
>DGBM01000075.1 GCA_002384765.1 Demequinaceae bacterium UBA4004 | reverse complement strand
CGCCACGAGATCCTGCAGATGGAGTTGCTGAGCCCCAAGATTGCGATCCTTGACGAGACGGACTCCGGCTTGGACGTCGACGCCCTTCGCATCGTCTCCGAGGGAGTGAACCGCGTCAAGGAGTCCACGGGCCTGGGCGTCATGCTCATCACCCACTACACGCGCATCCTCAACTACATCACCCCCGACTACGTGCACGTGTTTGTCGACGGCCGCATCGCGGAGCAGGGCGGACCGGAACTGGCCCAGCGCCTTGAGGCAGAGGGCTACGACCGCTTCCCCGTGGAGGCGTAGTCACGACGATGCGCTTAGCGACCGACGTCAGGGCAGACTTCCCGATCCTCACCCGTACGGTGCGGAACGGGAAGCCGTTGGTGTACCTGGACTCGGCCGCGACCGCACAGAGGCCCCAGCAGGTGCTCGACGCGGTAGCCGAGTTTGAGCGTGCGCACAATGGCGCGGTGCAGCGCGGCGCCCACCTGATCGCCGAAGAGGCGACCGGGTTGTTTGAGGGTGCCCGCGCGGCGGTGGCGCGCCTGGTGAACGCGGGAACGCCTGAGGAACTCGTCTGGACCGGCAACGCGACCCAGTCGATCAATCTCGTCGCGGGCGGCATCGCGAACGCCTCCGCAGGCATCGGCGGCGCCGAGTCGAACCGTTTCCGCGTGGGTCCAGGCGACACGATCGTCATCACGGAGACCGAGCACCACGCCAACCTGGTGCCGTGGCAGCAGGTGTGCGCCCGCACGGGTGCGACGCTCAAGTGGATCGAGGTGGACGACCTCGGGCGGATGCGGCCGGAATCCGTCGCCTCCGTGATCGACGCGAGCACCAAGGTGGTCGCCTTCACGGCCGCGAGCAACGTCACCGGCATCGTCACCGATGTCGCGGCCATCGTCGCCAAGGCTCGCGAGGTGGGCGCGCTGACCGTGCTCGACGCCTGCCAGGCCGTCCCGCACCTTCCGGTGGACGTGCAGGCGCTGGGCGTGGACTTCGCTGCGTTCTCGGGACACAAGATGCTTGGTCCCACCGGCATCGGCGCGTTGTGGGGCCGCAAGAGCCTGCTGGACGTGCTTCCGCCCGTGGTCTTCGGCGGCGGATCCGTCAAGACCGTCACGATGGAGGCCACCACGTGGCTCGATGCCCCGCACCGTTTCGAATCCGGCTCACAGCCCGTGGCGCAGGCGGTGGGGCTGGGGGCCGCCGCCGACTACCTCATGGCCTTTGGCATGGACAACGTCGCGCGTCACGAGGCGCGCCTGGCCCAGATCATGCGCGAGGGCGTGTCCGAACTGCCGGGGGTGCGCCTGCTCGGTCCGGTGGGTGACGCCACCAAGGCGGACGTGCTCGGCCTCGCGGCCGTGGTGGTCGACGGCGTGCACGCCCACGACGTGGGGCAGATTCTCGACGACGCCGGCATTGCCGTGCGGGTCGGCCACCACTGCAACCAGCCCCTGCACCGGCGCTTTGGCGTGGTCAGCTCGACCCGCGCGAGCGCCCACCTGTACACGACGGAGGACGAGGCGAGAGCCTTCGTTGACGTGCTCGCCACCGTCAGGACGTTCTTTGGAGTGAACTCATGAGCGACCTCGAACAGATGTATCAACAGGTGATCCTCGACTACGCGAAGACTCGCCGCGGCAGCGGGCTGGTCACGCCCGACGCCGCATCGGTGGGGGAGTCTCACCAGGTCAACACCACGTGTGGCGACGAGATCACGCTGCGCGTCGGACTCGACGACGACCGCATCACCTCGCTGTCGTGGGAGGGCCAGGGATGTTCGATCTCCCAGGCCTCCGCATCGATGCTGGCCGAGCTGTTGGACGGGGCCGACCTGCGCACCGCAGACGAGACGATGGAGGCCTTCAAGGCACTCATGCACAGCAAGGGCGTGCCGCTCGGCGACGAGCGAGAAGACCTCTTGGAAGACGCCACCGCATTCGTGGGCGTAGGTAAGTACCCGGCGCGCATCAAGTGCGCCCTCATCAGCTGGATGGCGTTGCGCGACGCGATTGCGCGCGCCACCGTCGGCACGGAAGGATAGAGACCATGACCGACACTGCACACCCCGCCAACGTGGCCGACGTCGAGGAGGCTCTCCGTGACGTGATCGACCCCGAACTGGGGATCAACGTCGTGGACCTGGGCCTCATCTATGGCGTTCAGCTCGACGAGAACCAGCACGCCATCATCGACATGACCCTCACGTCGGCGGCGTGCCCGTTGACCGACATCCTTGAGGACCAGGCCTCGCAGGCCCTCGAGGGGCTTGTCAGCGGGTTCCGCATCAATTGGGTGTGGATGCCCCCGTGGGGTCCCGACAAGATCACCGACGACGGCCGCGAGCAGTTGCGGGCGCTCGGTTTCAACGTCTAGCGGGAGAGCACCCCAAACGCGTCGCACGACGCGACCGTGCCGTTGGTGTACCCGGTGGTGAACGCTTGCGTGCGCTGCTGGGACGTGCCGTGCGTGAAGGTGTGAGGGTCGGCCTCGCCCTGCACCGTCTCCTGGATCCTGTCGTCGCCCACGGAGGCGGCCGCCGCGAGCGCGTTGTCCAACTGCTCCTGTGTGATCGGTTCCAGGAACGGGACGCCCGTATCCGGGTCCGGCGTCGACGCCGCGTGACCCACCCACACGCCAGCGAGGCAGTCGGCCATCAACTCGACCTTGACCGAATCAGAATTCGCGCCCGTCCCTGATCGGTCGGCAATGTCAAAGACCCCCAACTCGTTCTGCACGTGGTGGCCATATTCGTGGGCGATGACGTACGCCTCCGCGAGGTTTCCGCTTTCGAAGCCGAACTGGGCGAGCGACGTGAAGAACGTGGTGTCGACGTACAGCGTGTGGTCGGGCGGGCAGTAGAACGGTCCCGTCGCGGACGACGCGTTGCCGCACGACGATGACGTGGCCTGGTCGAAGACCACCACGCCGGGCAGCTCGTGGCGGAAGCCCGCGGCTGGCAGCGCGTCGATCCAATACGCGTCGAGCGACTCGATCACGGCAAGGACGCGGCAGTCTGCATCCGCGTTGGCGTCGGCTCCCGTGGTGCAACTGGCCGCGAAGTCCTGCTGGGCGGTGTCGTCTTGCGCGCCGGCCGCGCCTCCCAGGCCCTGCGTGCCCGAGTCAAGGTTGAGGGTCGACGGGTCGATGCCGAAGATCAAGGCGAGGACCACCATGATGATTCCGCCGACGCCGCCGCCGATCGCGACGCCTCCGCGCGAGCCGCCCGCACCCCGGCGTTGAACACGATTGGGGTCGAGGCGAGTGCCCTCACTGAACGTCATGGTGTCTCCCGCCTGGGCACTGCACGTGCGCGATGGCCCCCTGGCAGTGGGTCATGCATCAAAACTACCCGTTCGGGTCCTTCGCGGCGATCCGCATTGGACGCCCGCGCGGCGCGTCGGACGCGGCGTCGTCGCCGATTCCGCGGGCGTGAAGCGCAGCGCCCAGGTCGAGCGCGAAGCCGACCGTGCGCGTCGCCGTGGGAATCATGAACGCCGTGGGACCGCGCCGTATGCCGCGAGCCCGCGCGGCGTCGCGAGACTGGCGCATGATCCCGGCGATCTCCGGGATGGCGCGCAACATGATCGCGAACATGAGCCCGGTAATGGCAGGGGGAAGGACCCGTCGCAGCGGCCGCGCCGCGGCGGTCGCAAGGTCCAGCATGTCGGACATCGGGGTCGACCCGGTGATCGCGAGCGACAGCGCGAACAGGCCGATGAGGTCGACGCCGAGGTCGATCGCGGCCACATAGTCTCCCCTCCACACCTGGTAGGCGCTCGCCATGGCGGCCACGATCACGATCATTCCGAGGCCCTTGAACGTGGGCCCTGCCGCCGGCAGGACGCTCACCAGCAGCATGAGCGCCGCGACGGCCAAACCCCCTGACGTGATCGGATCACGGACCAGCAGCGTGACGGCCGACCACACGATCAGCGTGGCAACTTTCGACCACGCGGGTAGCCGGTGCAGCGGCGAGGCACCCGGCCGGTACGCGCCCAGGACGTGCGTCACGACGACTCCCCGACGGACTTGCGGTACATGAGGTCCCGATAATGGGCCACGGCGTCGACGGGGTCGCCGTCGAACACCACGCCGCCGTCGTCGACTACCAGGGTGCGCTGCGCCTTGGTCGCGGCCTCGAGGTCGTGCGTCACCTCGATCAGCTGAATCGGCAGCGAATGCAGCAGTGCGCCCACGTGTGCCTTCCACCGCAGATCGAGGAGCGTCGTGGGTTCGTCGGCCACCACCACTTGGGGCTTCGCCGTGAGCACGCCGGCAAGGGCCAGCAGCTGGCGCTGGCCGCCCGACAGCGCGTTGACCGACACCTCTGCCTTGTCTCCCAGGCCGATGTCCTCAAGCGCCGCCAGCGCCGCCTTGATGCGTTCGTTCTTGGAGCGAACCACCCGGCGTAGCGACAGCATCACGTCCTCGATGGCCGTGGGCATGATCAGCTGCGATGTGGGATCGGTGAACAGGAAGCCCACCTTGCGTCGCACCAGCGCGCCGTGTTTCACCGTATCGACCCCATCTACCGACACGGTCCCCGATACGGGGATGGACAGGCCGTTGATGAGCCTGGCGAGGGTCGACTTTCCCGAGCCGTTGGCGCCGATGATCGTGATGCGCCTTTCGCTCAGGCTCAGCGTGGTGGGCTTGAGGATGGTGATCCCGGAATCGGGCGCGACAACGGTCGCGTCCTTGAATTCGATCATGGGGAAAGGGTAAGCGCTACGAGGCGGCCTGGGAGCCGAGGGATACCGCTGGGGGCGTCGTGGGTGTCTGGCCCGTCTCGACCGCGGTGGGAGCGACCGGCACTCCGAGCAGTCCCGGGTAGGCGCGATGCACCGCTGCTGCCGTGACTCCTGCGACGAACACCTTGATGATGTCGCCCACCAAGAACGGCGTGGCGAACGCGACGGTGTCTGCCGCGGTGGTCCCCAGCCGCAGCATGAAGAAACCCCAGCCGATGAGGTTGAGGACCAGCAGCGAGGCCACGGCGCACGCGCCGATCACACCCGTGACCGTGAGCTGACCGCGTCGGCGCATCCTGCGCACCAGCCAGCCTGCGACGAAGGCGGCCGCAATGAAGCCGGCGAGGAATCCCGCGGTGGGTCCCGTCCACACGGCGGGTCCGGCGGATCGGCCGGCAAAGATTGGGGCGCCGGCGGTACCCACCACGAGGTAAAGGACAACCGCACCCGCGCCGCGCCACGGCCCCAGAGCCGCCCCCGCAAGCAATACCGCGAGTGTCTGCAGCGTGATGGGCACGCCGGAGACCAGCTCGGCGCCGGGCCAGATAGTCGACGCGGCGATCAAGCCGGCGAACACCGCCACGAGCGCGAGGTTGGTGGGGGACAATGAGTGACGCAGGTTCATGGGACTCCCTGTGATAATGATTCGGCGGCCACGATACCGGGCCGCGCCCCATGTGCGCTTCGTAGCGCCCGCCACCACCTCGTCCGCTGTAGGGCGCTCGGAAGGATTTATCGTGATTGTTGCCCAGGATATCGAGATGCGCATTGGTGCCCGAGTGCTGTTGCATCCGGCGTCCTTTCGCATCGCAAAGGGCGACCGCGTAGGGCTGGTGGGACGCAACGGCGCCGGCAAGACGACGCTTACCAAGATTCTCGCGGGCGAGGGCCAGGCGTCGGCCGGGTCGGTCAAGCATCGTGGCTCGGTCGGCTATCTGCCGCAGGATCCGCGCACCGGCGAACTGACGATGCTTGCCCTCGACCGCATTCTGGCCGCGCGCGACCTCGAAACGATCCTGCGGAAGCTGCGCGAGGCGGAGCTGGGCATGGCGAGCGAGGACCCGGACGTTGCCGCCAAGGCGATGGAGAGGTACCCGGTGATCGAGGAGCGGTTCCGCGCGGCGGGCGGGTATGCGGCGGAGTCCGACGCGGCGCGCATCGCCGCGAACCTGGGGCTCGACGAGCGGGTGCTGGCTCAACCGATCGGCACCCTGTCGGGCGGACAGCGGCGCCGAGTCGAGTTGGCTCGCATCCTGTTCTCCGAGGCCGAGACGTTGCTGCTCGACGAGCCGACCAACCACCTCGACGCGGACTCCATCCAGTGGCTGCGCGGCTTCCTTGCACAGTATCCCGGTGGACTCGTCATCATTTCCCACGACGTGGACCTGGTGCAAGCCGTCGTCACCAAGGTGTTCTACCTCGACGCCAACCGTGGGGTGATGGACCAGTACGCGATGGGGTGGGATCTGTACCTCAAGCAGCGCGAGGACGACGAGCACCGACGCCACCGGGAGCGCAAGAACGCCGAGCAGAAGGCATCCGTGCTGATGGCTCAGGCGAACAAGATGCGTGCAAGCGCCACCAAGGCGGTGGCGGCGCAGAACATGGCGAAGCGCGCCCAACGACTCCTGGCGGAGACGGAAACGTCCCGACGGGCCGACAAGGTGGCGGCGTTGCGCTTCCCCAAGCCGGCGCCCTGCGGCAAGACGCCATTGCGGGCCTCCGAACTGTCCAAGAACTACGGCACGCTTGAGGTATTCACGGACGTCGAACTCGCCATCGACAGGGGATCCCGCGTGGTCGTACTGGGCCTCAACGGTGCGGGCAAGACGACGCTGCTCAAGTTGCTCGCCGGCGTCGAGGAACCCGACACCGGCCAAGTGGAGCCCGGCCACGGCCTCAAGCTCGGCTACTACGCACAGGAGCACGACACTCTCGACATGGCGGCGACCGTGCTCGAGAACATGCGGCACAGCGCCCCGGACCTGAATGACACCGAGGTACGCAGCGTGCTGGGATCGTTCCTCTTCCAGGGCGATGATGTCGACAAGCCTGCCGGCGTGCTGTCCGGCGGCGAGAAGACGCGGCTCGCGCTTGCCACGCTCGTGGTCAGCCAGGCGAACGTGCTGCTACTCGACGAACCCACCAACAACCTGGATCCCGCGTCGCGCGCCGAGATCTTGGGGGCGCTCAAGACCTACGAGGGTGCGGTCGTGATGGTCACGCACGACGAGGGAGCCGTCGACGCGCTGGAACCCGAGCGAGTGCTGTTGCTGCCCGACGCCGACGAGGACCTGTGGAACGACTCGTACCGGGACCTGATCTCGCTCGCCTAGTGCCGCGCGCCGGTCCTACAGGGCATCCTCGATCTCCTCGTCGGTGGGAGGTTTCTGCTTGGACGCCTTGGACGCCTTGGCCGGCTTGCGAGGGCTGGGGGCGCCCGCGTCGGCCGCGTCGCCCGCGTCGCGCTCGCGCTCGTGGAGCGCGTCCCGGCGGGTGATCCAGACGCCCAGCGGCGCGGCCACGACGGTCAGCAACCACCATTGCAGCGCGTAGCTGAGGTGGGGTCCCAACGACAGATTCGGCATCGGCACCGGCTCCAGGCCCTCGATGCAGCCCGACGCCCCACACGTCGATGTCGCCATGACGTAAGCCGGGATCACCTCGCCCTCGATGCCGTTCATCTGGAGCGGGGTGATGCGGGTGCCGGGCCTGCCGTTGTCGGCCTCGACGGCGCGCACCACGCCGGTCACGGTGACCTGCTCGTTGGGGAGCACAGGGGCGGCGGCGGTGGATCGCGGTTGCCACCCCAGGTTGACCAGCACGGTGCGACCTGAAGCGGTATGCACCCACGCCAGATACTGCAGCGATGCCGTGTTCTGGACCGAGCGACCCCGCAACTCCATGACCGAGTCCGCGTCGAGTGCCCCCGTCACCGTCGCAGTGCGCCAGTCGGCCTCACCGGGGCCCTGGGCGTCACGGTCGATCAACTCCTCAAGGTCCGCGACGGGCTTGCCCTCGGCGGCGGCTTGAGCCTCGACGGCGTGCGACCTGGTCTCGTAGCGCCCCCACTGCCATGCGCCCGCGACAAGACCCAGAGCCATCGCCGCCAACACCACGGCCGCGGTGAGTGCGATCCGTCTGGGCCCGTAGGCGGCCGGGCGGCGTTTCGCGGCGGGGATGGTCACGGTCTCGATCGTACGTGCGAGGCGAGCGCGCGAGGTGACCGGCGCATCGGCTAGTTTGGGGCTCATGACGCGACACGTGGTGGTGACAGGAGCGAACCGCGGCATTGGCCGCGCTATCGCAGAGGCTTTCGTGGCACACGGGGACACCGTCTCCAGCATCTACCGGGGTGGCGACCTTCCGGACGGGGTCACGGGCGCGATCGCCGACATCACCGACTCCGAGGCCGTCAACGCCGCCTTCGACGAGTTAGAAGCCAAGCACGGACGCGTGCGCGTGCTGGTCGCCAACGCGGGCATCACTCGCGACGGACTGCTGATGCGTATGTCGGACGACGACTTCGCCGCGGTGATCGACACCAACCTGACCGGCACGTTCCGCACTGTCCGCCGCGCCGTGAACTCGATGATGCGAGAGAAGTACGGCCGCATCGTCCTCATGGGCTCGGTGGTGGGCCTGCTGGGCAACCCCGGCCAGGTCAACTACTCGGCCTCAAAGTCGGCGCTTGTGGGCATGGCCCGGTCGATCACCCGCGAAGTGGGGGGACGCGGCATCACCGCCAACGTCATTGCGCCCGGCTTCATCGCGACCGACATGACAGCCGAACTTGGCGACGATGTGGTGAAGCAATATGAGTCAACCATTCCGGCCAAGCGGTTCGGAACCACACAAGAAGTCGCCGCGGCTGCCGTATTCCTGGCGTCCGATGCGGCAGGGTATGTATCTGGCGCGGTGTTGCCGGTTGATGGCGGCCTGGGCATGGGTCACTAGGCAACGGACCACGTAGTCTTTCCGACAGGAGGAACCATGGGCATTCTCGAAGGCAAGAACATCCTCGTTACCGGGGTACTCACCGAAGGGTCGATAGCGTTCGACGTCGCGCGCCTGAGCCAGGAGCAGGGCGCCAAGGTGGTGCTGACCGGCGTGGGACGCACCTTCAAGGTGACCGAGGCGATGGGTCGCAGGTTGCCGGTCGAGGCCAAGGTCGTCGAGCTCGACGTCACCAACGCCGACCACCTCGTGGCTTTGCCCGACGCCGTGCGCGAGCACGTGCCGCACCTCGACGGCGTGGTCCACTCGATCGGCTTCGCGCCACAGACGGTGATGGGCGGCAACTTCATGACGGGCCAGTGGGAGGACGTCTCGACGGCCATCCACATCTCNNCCGTTACCTGGCGCGCGACCTGGGCCCCCAGGGCATCCGCTGCAATGTCGTCTCCGCTGGACCGCTCAAGACCACGGCCGCAAAGCACATTCCCGGCTTCGACCAGATGGAGGGCAAGTGGAGCGAGCGCGCGCCTCTTGGCTGGGACTCGGAAGACACGGAGCCCGCTGCGAAGGCCGTGACGGCTCTGCTGAGCGACTGGTTCCCCGCGACCACCGGAGAGATGGTCCACGTCGACGGCGGCGTGCACGCTATGGGTCAGTAGCGGTGCCCAGACTGATTCTTGCCCGGCATGCGAGGGCCGAGATGTCCCAGTTGGGGCTCGACGACCATTCGCGCGCGCTCACCATGGAGGGTCGCGATGCGGCCGCGCGGCTTGCGGAACGACTTCAGACCATGGGGCTGCGGCCCGACGTGGCGCTCGTGTCCTCAGCCAACCGCACGGTCCAGACTTTCAAGCGCATGGCGGCCGTGTGGGGCAAGGTGCCGTTCCACATTGAAGACGACATGTACTGGAGTGCGGGCGAGCAGTATCTGTCCGTGCTGGCACGAGTGGGCGAAGCCGACACCGTGCTGATGGTGGGGCATGAGCCGACCACGTCTCACGTGGCCGCCTGGCTGTCGGGAGAGGGGTCGCTCGAGGAGGCGTTGCAGCGGGTCGCCCACGGCATGCCGACCGCGGCGGCGGCGGTGCTCGAACTGGACATCCCGTGGGTCGAGATCGGTGAGCGCAGTGCACGCCTTATCGACGTGGTCGAGGGCAAGCCTGCGTAAGGCGGCCCCGTGACGGACGTGGACCTGTTCGACCGCCTGTGGGCGGCGTTGCTGCCGATGCAGCGGCTCGCATGGGAGCAAGGGGTGGTCACTCAGGCCGCCCTCGACGGCGGCCGCCCGGAGGTGGCGCTTGCGATCGCCCGCGACGCCATCCAGCACCAAGATGAACGGGGCAGGTTGGCCGCGACGGGTGACGCCGGACTCGTCAACGGCGGCAGTCTTGGCGAGGCCGTCGCGGCGCTCGCGGCGCGCGGCGAGGCACGAGCCGCGGAGGCGCTCGAGCGCCAGCGCTGGTGGCTGTTACGGTTCTCGCCCCGCGATGATGAGGGGGTGGTGTGGCACCTCGAAGGGGTTCCCGAGGTGTGGGTGGACTCGATCTACATGGTGGTGCCGATGCTCGTCTTCACGGGAGACGTGGCCCCTGCCGACATGCAGTACCGGATGCACCGCGAGCACCTGTGGGATGGGCGCAGCGGGCTCTACGGACACCGCGCCAACACCGTCACGGGCGACCGCGTGAGGGGAGCCTTCTGGGCCACGGGAAATGGTTGGGCCGCGGCCGGGATGGCACGAGCCTTGCGCATCGGCGGCGACCGGGTGCCGGGCGAGATGCGCGGCCGCTGGCGCAGCAACACGTGTGACCTGCTGGAGGCCGTCGCGGCCCATGAGACTTCCGAAGGTCGCTTCCACCACGTGCTGGACGATCCCACGACGTTCACGGATGGCACCGCGGGCCTGATGTTCGCCTACGCCGCATTCACGGGGGTGGCGGACGGGTGGTTGCCCGAGGTGTACGCGGCCCACGCCAGGCGGTGGCTCGACGCGGCGCTCGCGCGGGTGGACGCCGACGGCGTGGTTCGTGGGGTGTGCGGAGCACCTCACTTTGACAGCGAGGGTACGTCCGCGGAGGCCCAAGCCTTCGCGATCATAGCCCTCGCGGCGTCCGGAGCGGGCTGAGCCCTCGCGCGCCCTCCCGTGAGCGCCTAGCGCGAGATGAGCGGCCAGGCGGCGTCCAGCGGCGGGCCGTCGATCGCGATGTCCGCGGCGGCGCGCACCACGGGCTTTGCCGCGAAGGCGACCGACAGTCCCGCCGCGGCCATCATCCCCAGGTCGTTCGCGCCATCGCCGATGGCGACGGTGTCGGTCATCGGGATGCCGGCACCCTTGGCGAACGCGGCCAGAGCCACCGCCTTGCCGTTGCGATCGATGACGGGTCCGACCGTGCGCCCCGTCAGGTGACCTTGGTCCACTTCGAGGCGGTTCGCCACAAACAGGGTGACGGACACCGCGCGCGCGATCGACGTGACGATCTCCTCGAAGCCGCCCGAGACGAGCGCCACCGTCCAACCGGCCGCCTGGGCGGCGCCGATCAGCTCCTGCGCGCCGGGCGTGAACTCGACCTCTGCTGCCACCTCGTGAAACACCGACGTGGGCAGACCCTTCAAGGTGGCGACTCTCTCGGCGAGCGACGCGGCGAAGTCGATGTCGCCGCGCATCGCCCGTTCGGTGATGGCCGCGACCTGCTCTTGCGACCCGGCGCGGGCCGCGAGCAACTCGATCACTTCTTGCTTGATGAGGGTGGAATCGACGTCCAAGACCAGCAGACGCCTTCCGGTCATCTGCCGATCACGGTGCCCTTTGCGACCACGGTCAGGCCCGATTCGGTGACGGTGAATCCGCGCGCAATGTCCGCCTTGCGGTCGATGCCCACGCGGGCGCCTTCCTCGACCACGACGTTCTTGTCGAGAATGGCACGGTGAACCTGTGCGTGGCGCCCCACCGTGACGTCGTCGAGCAGCACCGAGTCCGACACGGTCGACCACGAGTGCAACCGCACCCCTGGCGACAGAATGGAACCCGTCACGGTCGCGCCGGACACGATGACGCCGGGTGACACGACCGAGTCGGCGGCGTGACCCATGCGGCCTTCCTCGGAGTGAATGAACTTGGCGGGCGGATGCGTGATGAGGCCTTGGTGAAGCGGCCACTCGGCGTTGTAGACGTTGAAGACGGGCATCACGGCGATCAGGTCCATGTGGGCGTCGTAGTACGAGTCGATGGTTCCCACGTCGCGCCAGTAATCCTTGTCGCGCGAGGTGGAGCCGGGAACGTCGTTCTCGACAAAGTCGTACAGGCCGCACGTGCCCTTGTTCACGAAGTAGGGGACGATGTCGCCGCCCATGTCGTGCTTGGATGTCTCGTCTTCGGCGTCGGCCAAGAGCGCCTCGAGCAACGGCTCGACGGATGCCACATAGTTACCCATCGAGGCGAGAATCTCCGTGGGACTGTCGGGCAAGCCGTCGGGTGCCGTCGGCTTCTCGAGGAAGGCGCGCACTCGGGTCGTGTTTCCCGGGTCGATGTCAACCACGCCGAACTGGTCCGCCATCTCGATCGGCTGACGGATTCCGGCGACCGTGAAGTCGGCGCCGGACTCGATGTGGGCATCAACCATCTGGGAGAAGTCCATGCGGTACACGTGGTCGGCGCCCACGATGACGACGATGTCAGGCTTCTCGTCTTCGATGATGTTGACGCACTGAAAGATGGCGTCGGCGCTGCCCATATACCAATGCTTGCCGCGGCGCTGCTGCGCCGGCACGGGAGCCACAAAGTTGCCCAGCAGCGGAGACATCCGCCAGGTGCGCGCAATGTGGGTGTCGAGCGAATGCGACTTGTACTGGGTGAGCACAACGATGTGCAGGTACCGCGAGTTCACCAGGTTCGACAGAGCGAAGTCGACGAGTCGGTAGGTTCCCCCGAAGGGCACCGACGGCTTGGCACGAGCTGCGGTGAGGGGCATCAG
>DGBM01000024.1 GCA_002384765.1 Demequinaceae bacterium UBA4004 | reverse complement strand
GCTGCCCAAGCAGCCCGACGCCCGCCTCCTCGACCTGATCGATTCGGCGCTCGCCTACTACGCGCAGCGCCCTGCGGAAGTCGCCCAGTTCGACACACTGGAAATCGAGGCGCTCGATCCGCAGCATCCGGCGCACGACTACTTCGTCGCTCGCAACGAACGCACCTTCGAGCTGATGACCGCCGCAATCGAGCGCGAATTCGATGACCCGGTCGCGGCGGCGAAGCTGATCAGGCTGCTCTTCGACGGGATGCGTCTGCACGCGCTCCGCGATCCCGAGAGCGGGAGCATGCTCGTGCAGTGGCAGGCCATTCGCGAGGTCGTGGCGCAGCTTTCGCAACGTAGTACGTCACGCCCTGGTCCGGTTGCTTAGCACCAGGCAATGGCTCGCTCATGCGCACCGCACCAGTCGCCCTCGCGTACCTCGAAGACGGGCGAGAGAGGCGTCTCGTCGAGGCTGCGGCCCGTGACATCGCCACGATCGGCACCGCGGCCGACGACCGTGCCGAACTGCTCGCGCCGGGGCATCCGCTCCACGACGCAGTGCTTCGGATGACGGTGCACAAGCTCGCGACGACGCTCGACCATGGCACCGTGCTCGCGAACTCCGAGATCGAGGGGCCGGCGCTGATGGTGGGCGTTCTCAACGAGGTGCAGGATGCCACGGGCACCACGATCGCGCAGCGATTCGGCTACGTGCTTGCCGATGCGGCCGGGGCGGTCATCGAAGCGGGACCGGCGCCCTACCTCGACTACTCGCCGCCCGCGAGTCCTACCGCGGCTAGTGCGCTCGCATGGCTTCCCGCCGCGGAGCAGGACGCCACATCGTGGGTGATCGCCGAACAGCTGCCGGCATTCTCGACCGACATCATCACTCGGCGCACGGCCGAGTACGAACGACTGCGCGATCGGGTGCGGTCTCGGCTGAATCACGAGATCAATCGACTCGATACCGAGGCGTTGAAGGCAGATGCCGCGGCCCGCGAGGGCCGCAAGGTCCGCACGTCCGGCGACTCCCTGCGCCGACGTGCGAACGACCTGGCGGCGCGTCTCGAAGCCCGCCTTGAGCTGATCGAGAAGCAGCTGAAGATGGCACCCTTGCCGCCCGAAGGTGGTCTCGGTGGCGCTGGTGGTGCCGGGGGCAGTAGAGCCCGAGCCTGGCCTCGACGTGACCGACTACGCGAACCTCGCCGCAGCCCGTAAGGCCGTAGAGCGACGTGGGGTGGATCTGGTGCTCGCCGCCGAACGCGCACTCGGACGCGTGCCGGTCGAGCAAGCGTTCAACAACCCGGGCTTCGACGTTCTCACGAGCCGAGAGGGAGATGCCAGCATCCGCATCGAGGTGAAAGCGCGGGTGCTCGGCGCCGACACGTTCAGCATCACGCGCACCGAAGTGCTGACCGCACTGAACGTGGCGCCCGACCACCGGCTCGCGCTCGTCTCGGTGCATCCCGACGGCCCCGCCGGCGACCGCGTGCACTACGTCGGCGACGCGTTCCTGGGCGCGGAGCCCGCGTGGCTCAACGACTTCGGTGTCGTCGCGCAGACGCTGGACTGGGACGCGTGGTGGGCGCGCGGGCGCGAGCCGTTCTGAGGCTCGAGGCGATGCCGAGCGGGCGAGGCCGCTCGGGGTGCGCACGACCACTACCAAGCAGGGACACCACCGGAGGATTTGCAACGGCCCCATCTACGCACCTCGGCATCTTTCGCTGAATCGCCGAGCCAGAGATGGAGCACGTCGAGGGCTCCCGGTCGCAGACTCACGGTCCGGACGCGCCCATGTCTTTCCGACGTGATCACGCGCTCCTCCTCCAGAACGCCCAAGTGCTGCACCAGCGAGGCCAATACCATCGCGAACGGCGCGGCAAGTTCAGAGACAACCGCGGGAGACTTCGCCAGCCGTTCTACGACAGCCCGACGCGTTGGATCCGCGAGAGCACGGAGCACAGCATCGATCTCAACCATTGCGCATCCGTTACATTCGTAAGGCCGAGAGGAAGACTCGTTACATTCGTCGTGTTTCGGGCGTAACAGGCCGGGCACTGGCGGTCGCAGCGGGGCGTTTCGCTCAGGGCCGTGCGCGCGTTATCGAAGGGACAGCTCGGCTTGAGCGGCATGGGTGAAGTAGCGGTGACCGCACCTCACGCGAAACGGCCAGGACCTGTGGGGTCCTGGCCGTTTGGAGTGGAGGGTCAGCGGAATGTGTCTTTGACGTCTTCGCCGACCTTCTTGATCTTCGCCTCCGCCTGGTCCGCGTGGCCTTCGGCCTCGAGACGCTCGTTGTCGGTGGCCTTGCCGGCGGCTTCCTTGCCCTTACCGGTGAGGTCTTGGGCGGCGTTCTTGATCTTGTCGTCGATACCCATGGTTGATGCTCCTTCGCAGAATGCCGCGACCTGTCTGTTGATCTCGCGACTCAGTCGAGTCCACGCCTCGCTGGAGCGCGTGTACAGGGGGTTGACCTCGCGATGACTTGCTGCGCGGCGACGGGCATTCCGGCCCCGCGCATCACATTCGGGCGTAGCGGGCGCGGGCGAAGCAGAAGAGGCCATAGAGCACGAGGCCCGCCCCCACGATCCAAAGGATGATCGCGCCGAACGGCAGACCGGCGAGGGCGCGAAGGGCAGCATCCAACCCCCCTGCCGTTTCGGGGTCGTGAGTGAACGCGGCGACGATGAAGAGGATGCCGGCCACCCCGACGGCGATGCCCTTGGCGATGTAGCCGACGACGCCGAAGGCGACGATGCCCCTTCTGGCCACGCCGGCAGGGAGGTCGAGGTGCTTCTCGAAGGCCCGAGTGATTCCCCGCACGATGAACGCGATCCCGATGCCGGCAACGACGAGACCGACGAGGACCAGCATGGCCACGCCGGCAGGTGCGGCGAGCAACTGCGCGCTCAGGGTCTGGGAGGAATCAGACGACTCGGATCTGCCGCCGAGAGCGTAAATGAGCGCGGTGCCGGCGATCGCGATGTAGGCGATTGCAGTGCCGATGAACTTGACCCGGTGACCCCACCTCTTCTTCGTATCGGGGTCACGCTCTAAGAAGGCTTCCGCGATCTGCCAGATCCCCAGCGCGAGCAGTCCGAATACGATGACCCACAGCAGCACGACACCTGCCGGCGTCTTCTGGATCGCCTCCATCGCTCCACCCTGATCGGCGTCGCCGCCGCCTCCCGTGGCGATCGAGATCGAGATCACCCCGATCAGGATGTGAAGAATTCCCAGCACGACATAGCCGATGCGGGCGAGGGTACGAAAAACTGTCGAGTCTTGCGCCGCGCGCGCAGCGTTCTGAGGCGCAGAGGCGGCAGAGCCGCGTCCAGTCATGAGTAGGAGGACCCTTCTGTTGGTGCTTCGAGAGCGGATGTCTGCGCGGAGCGGGCAGCGCGACGATCGCGGATCGCTTCGACGGCGCACCACACCAGGCTGGCGACGGCGATTCCTTCGAGCATCCCCGCAACGACGTCACTGAGCCAGTGCGCATGAAGGTAAGTGCGGCTCCACATCATGAAGACCACCCACACGACGCCGAGCATCCAGACATACCACCGCCGAAGCAACAATCCCAGGATGACCGCGACGGTGGTCGCCACGGCCGTGTGCCCGGACGGAAAGGAGGTGGCCACGCTTTCAGCGAGCGAATCCTTCGGACGCACCCGCGCGATGATTGCAGCCATCGGCGCCCCGATCCCCACGACCACGACCATCGCAATGGCTAAAGTTGCGGCGTCCCATCGCCTCTTGCGCCAAAGAAGGACCGCGATCAGGAGGACGCCGACGACGATCATTCCCAGCGTTCCACCGACGATGGCCGGGACCCAGGCGATGACGACTCCTGCCTCGCTCAATGTCCCCAACATCAGACCGTCCCACCACACGTCGATCGCCAGCGGTTCATGACCGCCCAGCGCGACGACGAATCGTAAAACGACGAACAAAACCGTCGCTGATATGCCAACGGTCAGGACGACAGCGCGGCGCGCGTCAGGTTCCAAAAGAGCTTGGGACGACCCGAAACCATCTGGCTCACTTTCCATCAGTTCGGCCACCCCTTGTCACGCGTGTCCGCCATGACCCGAGAGGCGGATCATGTTTCGCCAACCGATGGTGTCGATCGGCGCATCCAAGCAATCCAGTCGAGCAAAAGGCACCTTCGCGAGTCACCCACCGTTCCCGTTCCCGTTCCCGTTCCGGTTGCCGTTGCCGTTGCCGTTCCCGNNCCGTTCCCGTTGCCGTTGCCGTTGTCGTTGCCGCCGGTGTTCGTCTCGGATTCTTCTGGAGTGGGGTTCGGCGTGTCCTCTTCAGGGGCCGAGGGTGGTGGCACGGATGTACTGGAGTCGACTGGCGCTGGCTCCGGGTCGGTGATCCCTTCCGTCGTTTCGGGGGCTGGTACTCCGGTGTCGGCGGGTGCGGTGTTCAGGTCGGCGCGGACGAGATCGATGGATTGCTGGATGGCCGCTGCCCGTTCGGCGGTGATGGCGCCCTCGTCTCGTGCCTGCTGAGCTTCTGTTTGAAGTGTGTCGAGTGCCCCGAGGGCGGCGGCGGTATCGCCGGCCGCGGCGTGGTCGGCGATCGCGGCGACCTGTGACTGCCAGTTCCTGCTCATCTGGGTGCTGAGGCCGACGCTGGTGCGCGCGCATCCGGTCAGGCAGAGGCCGAAGATGAGGAGGGTTGCCGCGGTGATGATCACGCGTCGGGAAAGTTTCATGGTGTCACCGCATCGAGCAGCTGCTGGAGGTGCCCACCCAGCGGTTCTTCCACGGCGGGCAGCGTGGGCGGGATTGCCGGTTGGTCTGCAGTGCCCCAGATCAGCAGCCCCACGATCACCACGAGGGCGATCACGATCACGACAGCAAGGGCACTGAGCCACTTCCGTCGTCGCGAAACCTGCCGGACGTGTTCCGCGGGGCTCGCAGGGCGGGCGGGATGATGTCCAGTTCCAGGGTTCTCGGCATGCTCGGGCGAAGCGAACCCGCAGTCGGCGGAGCAGTCGGGGCCACGAGTGTCGAGGCTCGGGCGGTGGCGTGGTGGTCCGGCTCATCGTCGGGTTCGGCGGGTGTCGCGACGGTGTCCTGTTCGAAGGGTGGGTGGGGGGTCATCGCGTTGACGGCGATCACGACCTCCATGGCGGTCGGGCGTTGTGCCGGGTCTCGTGCCGTCATCGCGGTCAGCAGATCGCCCCAGTCGTGGCCGACCGATGAGGGGATGACGGGGTCCTGGCTGAGCCGGACCACCACGGCCTCGTGCACGCTCGTTTGCGCGAAGGCCCTGTGTCCGGTGAGTGATTCCAACAGCAGGTCCGAGAGCGTAGATGTCCGCCGGTGGCGCGGGGGGCGCACCGGTGACCTGCTCAGGACTGAGGTACGCGGCCGAGCCGATCACTGTCCCAGGAGTGGTCAGCCGAGTGGAATCGATCAGATAGGCAATGCCGAAGTCAGCGAGTTTGGCACGGAACTCTTCTCCAGGCACAGTTGATGCTCGCAGAAGGGCGTTGGACGGCTTGATATAGCGGTGAACGATCCCTGCGTCGTGCACGGCGTGCAGCGCGTCGCCGAGGTCCCGCGCCACCCCGCCCACCGACGTTGCGTTCAGTGGGCCACTGGCGAGTCTCTCTCCGAGGGTCGGCCCGTCCACGTACTCCATCACCAGGTAGCGGGGCGCCGATTCGCCCACCTGCGCGTCGTACAGCGTCACGAGCGACGGGTGATTCAAGCCGGCGAGGATCTGGGTTTCCGCAGCCGTTCGAGCCATTTCGGCAGTTCCGTCGCGGAAAACTTTCACGGCCACGGTGCGCATCAGCATCCGGTCATGAGCCTGGTAAACCACGCCCATGCCGCCCTCGCCAAGACGTGAGCCGAGAACATACCGGTCACCGAGCAGTTCTGCCGCCTCCGGCGCAGGGTCGAGGGCGGGTACGGCCGCCACGCCCGGCTCACATGATCGGGTCATCGTCGCGGATGCTTCTCCGCGTCACCCGCTCACCGGTCGCCGGATCAACAGATGATCGAGTCATCGACTCCGTCTGACGACGGCGCATCATCAGCACCAGGCTGATCAGGAACACGACGACACCGGCGGCCATCAGGATATAGCCGACCAGGTCAAGGTCAACGAAACCGCCCGCATCGACATTGACCGCGAAAACAAGAATCGCTCCAATCACAACGAGCGCAATACCGCTTCCAATACCCATCAGATCGTTCCTCTCGAGGGCGCGGACGCGCCGATCAGCCCACAATAAGGTCAGTATGCACTGAGTCAACCCCGGTGGACCTAACCCGTTCGGCGTGATAGGGATGGGGACGATGAGTGAATTGGAACGCCACGTCGCGATCTTCGCTGCCCTCGCGGATCACACCCGCCTGCGTATCGTCGATCTGCTCACGCTCGGCGATCTGTCCTCATCCGAGATCGGGAACCGGCTGGAGCTTCGTTCCAACCTGGTCGCCCACCACTTGCAAGTCTTGGAGACCGCGGGGATCATTTCGCGGTCTCGGTCAGAGTTTGATAAACGGCGTAGCTACATTGGGCTTCGCCCGGCGATTTTCAACACACTTGCCCCGCCAGTGTTACCCCGCCTCAGCGTGTCCTGTTCGTCTGCACGGCGAACTCCGCCAGGTCGCAGCTCGCAGAGGCCATCTGGCGCAAGACGAGCAAGGTGCCGGCCGCGTCGGCGGGCATCAGACCCGCCACCACGGTCAATCCCGGTGCGGTGGCGTCCGCAGCGCGCCACGGGCTACGGATCGACAGCGGCAAGCGGCCGCGGCACATCGATGAGGTGCATCAGAACCGCGACCTCGTGATCACTGTCTGCGACGACGCGCATGAGCAACTCGTCCGCCGCGACGACCTGCACTGGTCGATCCCCGATCCTGCCTCGATCGGCACACCCTCGGCGTTCAACACCGCATTCGATATCATCGGGCAGCGCGTGCGCGCACTCTCCCTCGACTGAAGGCTGCGGCATAGCGCCGGCCCAAACATGGCGCTCGTGATTCCTGTCAGGATCCTCGAGAGTGGATCGAAGTGTGCGAGCACGATCTGTTTACTCTGCGCGCGTGGGGAGACTGGTTCCAGGCGGTTGGGCAGACTCATCGAGTATGAACCGCACTCGGAAGTGAGACGTTCCTCACCGGGTGTCGGGGTCCGGCAGACCGGTCCTCGCAATAGGGTGCCGGGATGGGCAAGCACTGGATCAGCGTTCGCGTACAGGTCGAACTCACCGACGAAGACGAAACTGAAATCGACCTGTTCGCCAGACTGAACCGAGGCCGCTCCGTCTTTTCAGACGAGGGTAACGTTCCAAAACGCTATGGCTGATCATGTCGCGAGGGTAGCCACTGAGGCGTGGGTTCGCGCTGCACTTCTCCTGACGCCGTGATCGCGTCCTACGCAGCGAGCCTGCCAAGCAAATTCCCTGGTTGAGCACTGACGTCGGATCCATCGCGGAATACCCAGGTGGGCATGCTCATCGGAACGATCCCCCCTGAATTGAAGACGGTCCAGCTAGAGGGTGCGGTGGGGTGAATGATGATGCCTTCGAGTGGCGGGCATATGTGGACACCACGCCCCGTCGACGCCACCACAGCACTCGCCTGAATCGTCGCTCACATCGCCTCCGCAAGGGCGACCGGAATCACGCGGGAAGTAGCGCCGCAGCGAGAACGGGCCGCGGAGGACTCAAGGGCGGCCGAAGTCCCGTCGCCAGGACGAACGTTCTACGGCGTCGAGTCAGGGCGACGGGCTCTACGATCCTACTAGACCTGCGTTACTATTCGCCTGACGGCCCCCCTCGCGTCTCACGGAGACCCCCTGCCTCCCTCGAACGCGGCGTGATGCGGGTCGTGAGCGCCGCGAGAGGAAGTCGACGAAGACTTTGCTACTGTCGGTCGCATCTCAAGAGATGCCGCATTCCCGACGGCGTCCTAACAAGAGGAGACATCATGCTGTGGACCATCCTTGGCCTCATCGTCATCGGACTGATCGCCGGGTTCATCGCCCGTGCAGTCATCCCCGGGAAGCAAAGCCTTGGCATCGTGATGACGATCGTTCTCGGAATCGTCGGCTCCTTCGTGGGAGGCTTCCTCGGATTCCTCATTTTCGGAAGCGACCCGAACGGCGGTTTCCTCCAGCCCGCCGGCATCATCGGCTCCATCATCGGCGCGATCATCGTGCTCGGAATCTACGTCGCTGTAGCCCGGCGCCGGGGCACACGTTCATAGCCTGAGGCGCAGTCCCTTCGGGCACAGGCCATCCGAACTTTTGGGCGTGTCAGTGTTGCGTTTCTAGCGATTGCCGGTATCTCTGAGATGGGCAGGGCGGGCTCGTTCAGGGTCTTGGCTCCCGGTAGCCGCTGAGCTTCTGTTGCGTCTGACCTTCACACCCCCAGGGGTGTGCCGTAGCACCCCGGAGGGTGTGAAGGTCAGATATGCCCGGCCCCTCCCGCCCTGTCACGGTCGCCCTCGTCCATGACTACAACGTCGTCCTGAG
The DNA here is from genome assembly GCA_002384765.1 of Demequinaceae bacterium UBA4004. The sequence goes on along the minus strand of DGBM01000024.1, from coordinate 676 downwards.
GGGTTTGGCGCGCCTGTTCGACGAGTACCGTGACCGCGTCGTGGTCGCCGAGATTAAGGCGAACGATGCTGTTGACGTCGTTGTGTACGACGCGTTCGCGCAACCTGAATCCGATCAGCGTGGGATGGCGGCCCTCCTGGACAACCCCCGTGCGCGGCGGGTAGTCGTGTACACGTGGAACTTCCACCCCGAACTCCTCCAGGAAGCGCGACGCCAAGGCGTGCACGGCTACCTGAGTAAGACGCTCACTGCTGCCCAGCTCGTTACCGCTATAGAGGCCGTCCACGCCGGCGTGCGCGTCTTCAACGATCAGCCACGCCGGGCACCCAGCTCGCCAGGCCTGGACTGGCCCGGAAAGCAGGAGGGCATCACCGACCGCGAATCGGAAATCCTTGCCCTCATAACCCAGGGAAAGTCCAACGCTGAGGTCGCCCGGCTCACCTACCTCAGCCCCAACACCGTTAAGACCTACATCCGATCCGTCTACCGGAAAATCAACGCGACCAGCCGCACACAGGCATGGGTATGGCACTCTGAAGTGGCCCCAGTTTCCAGGGTTCTTGCACTCTGAAGTGGCCCCACCCTCGACCGACTCGTAGCCTCGGTTCCGCTGTCTATGGCGGATCGAGGGTGTGGGTGTGAAAGAGAGATCGAGAGTGGAACAGTTCGAGCGCAT
>DGBM01000187.1:758-4272 GCA_002384765.1 Demequinaceae bacterium UBA4004 | reverse complement strand
TCCGTGCCCATGACGAGGGCGACCCGCTCGTGGCCGGCGACCGCAAAGTCCCCCAAGGACACCGCGTCGTCGGCCAGCGCCAGGGCGGCGACCATGAATCCGGCCTCGCGCAACTCCCCCAGGCCCTCGGGCCAGGGTTCGATACGCGTCCACGGCACCTGGAACACCGTGCCCATGGACACCTTGACGGAGCGCCGGTACAGCGGGTCGGCGCACGTGGGCGACACCAGGACGGCGTCGGCGCCCAGGCCGGCCGCCGAACGGAACGCCGCCCCCACGTTGGTGTGGTCCACGATTCCCTCGAGCACCACCACCAGGCGGGCGTCGCGCACCGTGTCGGCAACGGACGCAAGCTGGGGACGATGCATCGCGGCGAGGGCGCCGCGGTGGACGTCGTAGCCGGTCACGGACTCGAGCACCGCGGCGGGGGCAACGTAGATGGGGATATGGGAATCGACGAGCGACTCGACCGAGTCGAGCCAGTGCTCACTGACCAGAAGGGATCGCGGTCGATGCCCCGCAGCAAGCGCTCGCGCGATCACCTTCGCGCCCTCGGCCATGTACAGGCCCGTTGCTGGCTCCAGGCGACGCCTCAGCGCCACGTCGGTCAGGCTGCGATAGTCGGCGAGTCGGCCGTCCCCGGCATCGGCAACGTGAAGGACGGGCATGGCCTCATTGTCTCAGTCCGTGCCCGCCACGCCTTCCCGCGTCGCCACACAGGAGTCCGGACGCGACGAAGCCCCGACGCCGTGGCATCGGGGCTTCGCGTGAAGGAGCCCTATTGACCCTTCGAGGCGTTCGGGTCGAACGGACGCCCGGACTTTGTGCCCGCGTCCGTCGCGTCCGACGTCGCGTCCACGACCTCTTGCTTGGCCTGGCGCAGCGCCTCGGCCGGGTCCGTGAGCGCCGACGTCAGCTTGGTGCGGTGCTTGCCGCGATCCGGCGAGGCCGTGAGCGGCTCAGGTGCTTCCGCTCCGCCGAAAGCCGCGCTGACCGCCTTGAGCGCCCCCGTGAACTCGGTGGGGACAAACCACACCTTGTTGGAGTCGTTCTTGGCGATCTCGGGAAGCATCTGGAGGTACTGGTACGCCAGCAGCTTGGAATCGGCGTCACCCTCGTGGATGGCGTCGAATACCTGCAAGATGGCGCGCGACTCGCCCTCGGCACGCAGGATGCGGCCCTGGGCCTCGCCCTCCGCGGTCAGGATCGCGGACTGCTTGGCGCCTTCGGCCGTCAAGATCGCGGACTGCTTGACACCCTCGGCCGTCAAGATCGCGGCGCGGCGGTCACGCTCGGCGCGCATCTGCTTCTCCATGGAGTCCTTGATCGATGCGGGCGGCTCGATGGCCTTGAGCTCCACGCGGTTGACGCGAATGCCCCACTTGCCGGTCGCCTCGTCCAACACGCCGCGCAGCTGACCGTTGATCTGGTCACGCGACGTCAGCGTCTGCTCAAGGTCCATGGTGCCGACGATGTTACGCAGCGTGGTGGTGGTCAGCTGCTCCACACCCTGGATGTAGCTGGCGATCTCGTAGACCGCAGACTTGGGCTCCGTCACCTGGAAGTAGATGACCGAGTCGATGTCCACCACCAGGTTGTCCGAGGTGATGACGGATTGTGGGGGGAACGAGTAGACCATCTCGCGAAGGTCAACCTTGGCCCGCACCCGGTCGATGAACGGCACCATCAGGTGCAGCCCAGCTTCCATGGTGCGGCTATAGCGGCCAAGACGCTCGACCAGGACGGCCTGCGTCTGGCGAACCACCATGATCGAACGCGCGATCGCGGAGATTACGAAGAGGGCGACAATGGCGAGGACGACCAGTCCTGCCAGTTGTGCCGCAGTCATACCAGTCATGCTGTGCGCTCCGTTTCTGGAACGACGATGGCCGTCGCTCCGACAATCTTGGTGACGATGACGTCGACGCCCTCGTCAATAGTGGCGGCATCGTCTTCGATGCGCGCGGTCCACACTTCGCCACGCAATTTGATGCGACCGCTGGTTTCGGTAATGGGGTCGATCGTTCGACCCTTCGCCCCGGTCAGCGCGGCCGCGTTGGTTTCGACCAAGTCGACTCCCCGCCTGCGCATGGAACGCAGCAGCCACGGCCGCAGCGCGGCCAACATCACGGTCGCCACCCCCAGCGCGACCGCAAACGCGAGCCAGACCGGCCCGCCGACCATCACCACGACGCCTCCCGCGATCGCGCCTGACGCGAGCATCAGGAAGGTCAGATCCAGAGTGAAGATTTCGACGGCGCCCAGGGCCGCCGCCGCGACGAACCACCAAATCGATTGCATGGCGACTCCTTTCAGTTCGGACGCTACCAGGCCGGACGTGACGCCGAATCGGCCGCGGGACGGACGTCCTGGCTCATCCCTGCGGATGACACCTCAGACCGATCGATGTCCTTGTCGCCGGCCCCCTCGTGACCGCCTGTCTATGACGATCGGCGAGCGGTCCAACGCCCGTCGTGGGCGAAGAGCTGGATCGGAATCCCGTACGTTTCGGAGAGGTTCGCGCCGGTCAAGGTGTCCGCGAGCCGCCCCTGGGCGACAACCCTGCCGTCCCGCATCAAGAGCGCGTGAGTGAAGCCGGCAGGGATCTCCTCGACGTGATGTGTCACCATCACCATGGCGGGCGAACGTCTGTCGCCCGCCAGTTCCGTCAGCGCCGACAACAGCTCTTCGCGGCCACCCAGATCGAGGCCCGCGGCAGGTTCGTCGAGAAGGAGCAGTTCGGGGTCCGTCATGAGCGCGCGTGCGATCTGGACGCGCTTACGCTCTCCTTCGCTGAGCGTGTCAAACGTTCGCTCCATGAAGGCGTGCATACCGAAAGCAGACAGCAGGTCCTCGGCGCGCAACTCGTCCACCTGCTCGTATTCTTCGCGCCACCGCCCGGTCACGCCGTAGGCAGCCGTCATGACGATGTCGTGCACCTTCTCATGGGGCGGGATCCGGTCGGCGAGTGCGGCCGATGCGAGGCCCACCCTGATGCGCAACTCGTGGGTGTCCGTGTCGCCCAGCTGCTCTCCGAGAATGCGGGCCGAGCCGGTCGTGGGATGAGCGCGGGCGGAGCATACCGTGATGAGCGAGGTCTTGCCTGCGCCGTTCGGGCCCAGGATCACCCAACGATCCGTCGGTTCGACGCCCCAGGTGATGCCGTCAAGGACCTGATTGTCGCCACGGCGCAAGGTGACATCGTCAAGCCGTAGCACTTCGCTCATATTGGTTGAGCCTAGCCCAGAACGTGCTTGTAGACCTCGACCGTGCGCTCCGCGATGGCACCCCACGCGAAGTGGTCGGTTGCCCGCTGGCGCCCCGCCTTGCCCATGGCCTTGGCGGCGTCGAGGTCGGACACCATGGCGGTCAGCGCCGCCGCAAGATCGGAGGCGTACTTGTCAGGGTCCGTCGGCGTTCCGGTGCCGTCCTGGACTTGATCGATCGGCACGAGCATTCCCGTGACTCCGTGATCCACCACCTCGGGAATGCCTCCCGTTGCGGTCGCGACGAC
>DGBM01000187.1:0-730 GCA_002384765.1 Demequinaceae bacterium UBA4004 | reverse complement strand
ATCCAGATGATGCCGTCGCGCTCCTTCTGAAGATTCGCGACCGCACCTGAGACCTCCTGGGCGATCTGCGCGGTGTCCGGGGCTCCCGCGCACAACACGACCTGAATCTCCTTGGGCAGCTGCTCGACCGCCTTGAGGAAGTACGGCAGGCCCTTCTGGCGCGTGATGCGGCCCACGAAAACGATCGCGGGGCGCGAGGGATCGATGCCGTGACGGGCGACCACCGCGTCGGCCGCTGCCCGCTCCTCGTCCGTCGCAGGCGCCGCCCATGCGTCGGCGTCGATGCCGTTGTGCACCACGTGCACCTTGGCGGGGTCGACGTTGGGGTAGCAGCGCACCACGTCGCCCCGCATGCCCTCGGAGACGGCGATGATGCCGTCGGCCGCTTCGTATGCGGTCTTCTCGATCCAACTCGAGACGCGGTAGCCGCCGCCCAGCTGTTCGGCCTTCCACGGCCGCAAGGGCTCAAGCGAGTGGGCGCTCAGCACGTGCGGAATGCCGTGCAGTTTCGCCGCGAGGTGCCCCGCCATGTTGGCGTACCAGGTGTGCGAATGCACCAGGTCGGCCCCTTCGCAATCGCGCGCCATCGGCAGGTTGTGCGCCAAAACGTCGAGCGACGCGTCCCCTACTCCGCCGCCCAGCGCGGTGTATCCCGTGACGCCGTCCTCCTCGCGCGGGCCATCGAAGGCTCGCACTCGGACGTCAAGATGCTCGCGGAGTACCCTGGCCA
>DGBM01000190.1 GCA_002384765.1 Demequinaceae bacterium UBA4004 | reverse complement strand
CGGTGGCCCTGGCTGCCGCCCGCCCATAACGCCACCTATCTGCGGCTACCAGACGGGTCGACAGTCGATTTCGACGAGGCCGTCCGAGTGTGGTTCCAGTCAAAGACCGGGGTATCGGGGTGGACCACCCCTTCCGAGCTGGTTGCCCAGGCCCTGGGGTGGGTGATCGTCACGGATCCATCGATCGGCGCGAAGGGCGACGGCAAGACGGACTGCACGGCCGCCGTTCAGGCCGCCTTCAACGCGGCCGCGGTGAAGGGTAAGACGGTCTACTTCCCGGCTGGCGACTATCTGATCTCCGACACGATCAAGGTCGACACCCGGAATAGCCTCGAAGTGGCTGGAGCCAAGTCCGGCGTTCGCAACGGGTGGAATACCCATGGCGGCGCCTTCCTGGTGTGGGGTGGAGCGTCGGGCGGCAAGATGGTCCTCATCAGTCAGGCGGAGAACGTCTCGTGGTCTGGTGTCGGCTTCCATGGGCAGAAGCTCGCCAAGGCTCTGTGCTTCTGGGCGGCGAACGATCCGATGTCGTCGATCACCCCGAAGACCGAGACGGTGCAGGTGGGCAGGTTCCGCGACTTTCACATCTACCGGGCAACCACCGGAGTCGAGCTCAACGACGCTGGAGACAATTCGCAGTGCGACAAGCTGCTTTTCGAGTCGGTCCGTATGGAGGAATGCGTGACCTATGGTTTCTACGCGAACTCGATGAACGTCACCACGATTCGGTTCTCCCGTTGCGCAACGGCCGCCGCCGACCCCGACGGCGGTTTTATCCACTACATGCTGGTGAAGTGCGCCATGATGAAGATCGAGGACTGCAATGGCGCATACGGGCAGGACTTTGTGCGCGTCGGCGCGTCTGCACACACCGTGATCGTCGACAATAGCCAGCATGAGGGTGGGGCGAATCCGGATCGGGCTTTTGTTCGTATCGGGTCCGGGTCGACCGAGACCATGGACACGACCATCATCCGTGGGTGCGTCATTGACAATCCGTGCATCGTGCAAGGTTACGGGCGACGCGTCCTGTCTGAGGGCAACCTCTGGCACACGGCGGGCAACGCGCCTGGGGGTAACGCCTCGATTGTCCTTGCCGGCAACGATGTCCGTTGGACATCGCTCGCTGAGCCGTCTGCCCCCACTCCGACGGTATCGGGCGTCAACGCACTGTTCCGCGTGCTTGATTCGGATACCCCGAGGGGGGCGCCGACCCCGGGGACGGCGTCGGGAACTGGGGCATCGTCGGTGTCGATCACCGGGTCGGTGTTCCGCGGCCAGGTGGCGTTCACGACCGGGTCGAACATGGGTGCGAACGGCGAGGCGATCGCGATCACTGGCGTACCCCTTGGCCCCAAGATGGTCCCGGTCATCTCGCCCGCGAACGCGGCGGCGGCGGCGGCCGGCGCGTATGTGGGGACGATCGGTTCCGTGCAGTGGGGCATCAACTTGGCCAGCCCTCCGTCTGCAGCGACGAGAATGGTGTTCAACTACACGCTTGGGTAGACGTTGAAAGCGCCTTCGGCGCGATAGTGAAAGCGGTAACTTTAACGTCGCGCGCTGCGGTACGGCAGCACCTGACGAGAGTGATGGTCATGGCCAGAGATAGTGACGTGACGTGGGAGCACTACGGCCGCGAGAACCCGTACTTCGGAGTCCTGTCCGATCCAAAGTTCGTTGGACAGGATCTCGACGAAGAGACCAAGCTCGAGTTCTTCACTTCCGGTGAGGAGCACGTCCGCCACGTGCTCGAGACCATTCGTCGGACGGTCTGCTCGAACTTCGACCCGAATTCGGCGCTCGACTTCGGATGCGGTGCCGGCCGGCTCGTCATCCCCTTCGCGCGGTCATGTTCCCGAGTGGTCGGAGTGGACGTGTCGGACGGGATGCTGAGAGAGGCCGCAATGAACGCGTCCTCGATGGGGGCGGATGGGGTCGAATTCGTCAAAAGCGACGACGAGTTGTCGCGGGTGACCGGTTCGTTCGACCTCGTCCACTCGTACATCGTGCTCCAGCACATCCCGACCAAACGCGGCTACCAGATTCTGGATCGACTCATGGGACTGATCTCGCCGGGCGGGGTGGGAGCACTACACGTCACGTTCGACTCGAGGATCACACGAGCCGCGCAGGCGAAGCATCTCGCGAGACTTCATGTCCCGGGGCTTCATGGTGCGATCAACGTCGCGAAGGGGCGACGGTTCGACGCGTTTCCGGTGATGCAGATGAATCACTACAACCTGAATCGGGTGATGGCTCAGGCAGTTTCGCTTGGCTGCCCCGCGGCTCATATCGAGTTCACTGACCACGGGTCCCGGCTGGGGGCGATGATCTTCTTCAAACGACCGGCCTAGCCCCCGGGGGGCCTGTGGGGCCACACGCACTACGCGCAGGCGCCGATTATGGGCGCCTCTTGCACCGGCGCTGATATTAGAAGCGTCGCGGCCGAAACCCCCGAAATGTAAGCAGGAGGCATCATGCCGATCACGGTCCACCAGCGCCGCCCCACCTTCGAGGCGGTGCAGTATCAGCCCGGCGTCAACTGTGCGGAGGTCGCCGAGTTCCTAGTCCGCGAGGTGCACCCGCCCGGCCAGTGCGACCCTGCCGGCGTCCTGGAGATTCCGCCGTCGGGCGGCACCACCACCGCCCGCCCCGGCGACTGGCTCCTGCGCGCTCGCAGCGGGGAGCTGCTGATCTGCGCGGCCGAGGTGTTCGATCTGATGTACGAGCCCGCCTGAAACCACTGCTCAACAACTCGAAACAACTCACAGCCCCCGCCGCTCGACGGGGGCCTTCCCCATTTCAAGGGAGGCCACCATGGCACGGATCGCGTACTTCCTCGACGGCGCCGGGACGAAGGGCTGGCGGCGGGTGCGACCGACCTCCGGCCCCACGTCCCAGCGCCCCGTGGACGGCATGATGGGCGACGAGCATTTTGACACCGCTCTCGGCAAGCCGGTCTGGCTCAAGGCCACTCCGTCAACATGGGTGGACGCCACCGGGACAACCGTCTAGGAGACTGCTGAACAAGGCGCTATTGGGGTTGGCGGTCGTGTGAGCGGCGGGCCCGGGCGTCACCGGTGGGATGGCGAGCGGCGTTTTAGGTCAGCACTCTGGGTGCGACGACCGAGGGCCTTCGGTCCACTTGATGTGATTATGCGCGGTCTCACCGGCCATCGGCGAGAGGCGGCTCCCCTAACTGCTGGTCAGGCCAGGGCCCAAGCTCCGTTCTGGTGGGTCAGGCCCATGGCTAGCAGTCGACGTAGGTTGAGGGCGGCGGCGCGGTGGTGGAGCCAGCTGTTGTTCTTATCCACCCCGCGATAGGGCACTCGTCGGGCGCCTCGGGTGAGCCAGGCGATGGAGCGTTCCACCATCGGGCGATGCTGCCGGTAGGTGGCCCGGAAGTCCTCGCCCTGTGCGCGCTGGCGGTGCTGGCGTTGCAGCACATGGTGCTCGCCCAGCAGCACCGAGCGGCCGGATTGTGAGGTGGTGCACCGCTGGCGCAGCGGACACTGCCGGCAGGCCGCACCGAACTTCGCCCGGCCCTGCGGCGACACTGTCCGCGTGACATCAGCCGGGCAGGTCAACGTGTTTGCCGCGGCATCGAAGGTGAAGTCATCCAGACCAAACCCGCCCTCCACAGCGGGCCTGGTCGGCCAGGGTTTGACCAGGGGCAGCCACTGCTTTCCGGCGAGGGTGGCCAGCATGTCTCCGGTGGCGTACGCCGAGTCTCCGAGCACTTCAATGTGTTCGACGTCTGTAGTGGTGGGATCTGTGGTCACCAGGTCCGCACCGACGGCGGCGTCGGAATTGTCCGGACCGCTGGCCCGAGTCAGCCGGGCCGCAGTG
>DGBM01000205.1 GCA_002384765.1 Demequinaceae bacterium UBA4004 | reverse complement strand
GCATTGACGATGATCGTAGAGACGTCTCCGAAGGCAATGCAGGTTGCCTCATCCGACTGCATAGCCACCGCTATAGATTCGACCGGCTCTGTGGGCGTGGCGCTGAAGCCTGTAATCGGGCGGTTGCGGGTTCGAGTCCCGCTGCCAGCTCTGGAGGCACACCCCGTCGACGGTGACGGTCTCACCCCGTGCGAGAGGAACCACCCCTGGCCCCACGAAGGAGCCGGGGGTCGTCTTCTTCTAGCCCTTGACGGCCGAGGACGCCAGACTCTGAACAAAGAAGCGCTGGAAGGATACGAAGAAGATCAGCACCGGAAGGATCAGCAGGGCGCCGAATGCCAGCACCTCACCCCAGTCGACCGGCATCTGCCCCGAGAACACGCTGAGTTCAAGCGGCAGTGGGCGGTAGGTCGGGTTCGAAATCACCAGGGACGGCCACAGGTACTGGCCCCAGGTGGTCATGAACGTCAGGATCGCGACCGTGGCGAAGACGGGCTTGGCGGACGGGACCGCGATACGAACAAAGGTGCCGAACGGGCCGAGACCGTCCAGAGTTGCAGCCTCCTCGATGTCCTTGCTCAGGCCAAGGAAGAACGTGTAGAACAAGTAGATCGAGAACGCATTCGCGAAGAACGGGAGCGCCTGCACCAGCAGCGAGTTGCGCATCCCGTTCAACATGAAGAGCAGCGGAATCGCCACCGCCTCGAAGGGGACGATCACGAGTGCCACCACGATCAAGAAGGACTTGTCACGGCCGCGCCACGTGAGCCGGGCGAAGGAGTAGGCCGCCATCGAGTTCACCACGAGTCCCACCACCACGACGGCCAGCGAGATGAGTATCGAGTTCGTCATGAATTGCCAGAAGTACCCGGTGCTGTCGGAGGCCAGCGAATCGAAGACGGATCGATAGTTGTCGAAGCTGAGGTGTTCTGGGAGAAATCCCCTCATGCCGCTCAGCACATCGGCCGCCGGCTTGAAAGACCCGACGACGAGGTAGTAGGCCGGGGCGACGTAGACCAGCGCGAGGAGGGTCAAGACAACATAGCTGCGAGCGGAGCGCAGCCGACGGGTCCGCTTGCGCTGCATTTGTGCCGTAGTCATGAGTTCTACGCCTCACTTTCTTGTCGAACCACGCGGCGCTGGACCACGGTGATGGCCAACACGATGGCGAAGAACACCACGGTGATGGCAGAAGCGCGCCCAAGGTTGTTCTGGTCGAACACGCTGGTGGTGGCCTGGTAGAGCACGGTTTGGGTGGCGGCCTTGTTGGCTCCGCCCGACGTAATGAGGATGTACACCTGGTCGTACACCCTGAAAGCGAGGATCGAGGTGAGCAACACCACGAAGATCAGGGTGTTCCGTAACCCCGGCAATGTGACGTAACGGAATTGTTGCCACCGGCTGGCTCGATCCAGTTGCGCCGCTTCGTAACGCTCCTGCGGAATCTCTTGCAGGCCCGCCAGCAGGATGATCATCTGAAATCCCACGCCTTGCCAGATGGACAGCAGGATGATGGAGGGCATGGCCGTTGCCGAATTGCCGAGCCAGTCCTGAGCCCCCACCTGCCCGAAGGTGACGAAGTGCACCAGCGAGTTGAGGAGGCCGTCCTCGCTGCGGCTGAGAATCAGTCGCCAGATGACGGCGACGAGCGCCATGGGGAAGATGACCGGCAAGAAGAAGAGGGCGCGAAAGATCGATATCCCGCGCAGACGTCGGTTGATCAGCATTGCCAGACCCAGCGCGATCGCGGTCTGCACCGGAATGACGACCGCCGCGAACGTCAGGTTGTTGCCAAACGCTCGCCAGAACTGAGGGTCTGAGAAGAGTCGTGAGTACTGCGTGATTCCGATGAAGTTGGGGGAACGCGGGGAGTTCAACTGAGCGTTGTAGAACGACAGGACGACCGCTACCAAGAACGGCGCGGCGACGAACGCGAGGAGCCCGATGATTCCGGGCGCCGCCATCGTGGCGCCCGGAAGGTCGCGGCGGCTCCAGCGGAACGCGCGCCTGCGGGTGCGGACAACAGTGGGATTCGACATGGCTGCCTCTCCAATGTCCGCAGCGGGCCGGGGCCCGCTGCGGACATTGTGTTCGGTCTACTGGTAGTCGTTGTTGTCCGCGAACGACTGGTCGATGGCGGTAGCCGCACCCGTGAGCGCGGACTGCACGTCACCGCCGGTCGCGATAGCCGACAACGCTGAGGCGAACTCAGACGTGATGACGGGGTAGCCGGCGGTGAGAGGTCGCAATACCGTCACACAGTCACTCGTGATGGCGTCGGCGTTGCAGCTGGCCTCCAATTGCTTCCCCCACAGCTCGAGCGGACCGCCCGCGCTGTACAGCGCGTCAGAGGCGAGCACAGACTTGGTCGCTGGCGGAGCGCCGTTCGCGGCCGTCATCGCCGCCACGTTCTGGTCATTGAGCAGGTAGTCCAGGAACGCGCCGGCGGCGGTTCCTTGACCCGTGGTGGAACCCATGCCCCACGTCCAGGAGCCAGCACCGCTCTTGGTGCCCGTGCCCATGTCCGGGAGCGGCAGGATCACGAGATCGTCGCCTAGGGCCTCGCTATAGCCGGGGTACATCCAGTGCCCGCACCAGCTGATCGCCACACGCCCGTCGACGAACGCGGCGTCGTCCTCGTTCGGGTCGACGTAGGGTAGCCAGCTCTGGAATGCCTCCATGGCAGAGACTGACTCGGGGCCGTCGATGACACCCGACGCCTCGTTGTCAGCAATCAGGTTTCCGCCGGCGGATTGCAGCAGGGGCGAGAACGCGTAGGTGCCCCACTCTCCGCCGAGCCCGTAATTCTCCTTGATGTCGAGCGCGTATCCGGAGTCATTTGCCGCTGCGAGGGTCTGGAGTGCAGACCGGAACTCATCCGCCGTCCAGGCGCTGTCGATCGAATCCGGATAGGTGACCCCGGCGTCATCGAGTAGGGCGCCATTCGCACACAGCCCCAGACCCGAGTTGAACTGCGCCAGTGCGTACAGCGTGCCGTCGACGGTGCCCTGATTGACGTTGCCCGCACTGGCGTTGTCGATCGTGGCCTGAGACACATAGTCCCCAATGGGCGCCACCTTGGCGTCGTACACAAAGTTCGCCAGCGTCGGGCCGTCGAGTTCGAGCACGTCCGGCAAGTCGCTGGCCGACGTGGACTGGATGGTGGTGGTGTAGTCAGCCTCGGGCACCAAGGTGAGGTTCACGGTGATGTCCGATTGCGACGCGTTGAAGTTCGCAACGGCGTCTTGGAGGGCTGCGACTTCGCTGTCCTTGCCCTGGTGAGCCCAGACCTCGACGTCACCGGTGCCGTCACCGGCGCTCGACGTTCCGCCTCCGCCCGAACTACATGAAGCCAACAGCATTGCGGCGGCCGTGACCGCGACAACGCTGGCTCCTGCCTTCTTGCGGTGATTCATGATGATTCCTCCTTGTGTGGCTTGGTTCCACCCTGAAGGCGGGCGAACCCAAGATCGGATGCGATGGCCAGGTAGCCCTCGCTGGTCAAGGTGAGCGGTAGAGGGTCGCTGATCACTCCGCGGAACCGCTCTCCGACGCCCGCGTGAAACCCGAGCAGTTGAGGCTGGTGTTGCCGGTCATACACGACTCGACCCGAGTAGAGGGATTCGTCGTGAAGCAGTCGCGCGTGTGAGGCATCAAAGGGCTTGCCTGGTCCGTCGACCGGCACGCTCCAGATTCCCCCGGTGCGGCCGGCCAGCTGGCTCTGTCGCGACATGGCCGAGGTGGGACATGAGAAGACCACGACCCACTGGCCGTCAATCTCGACGAGCTGCGGCACTTCCAGATGAGCGAATCCGGCGCCCGGTTCGCTGAGCGGCGGCTGAACGTGCCAGGTCTCCAGATCCTCAGAGACGGCGTAGCCCATCACTCCTCGGTCATCGATGGCGCCGTGGTTGGCGCGGGCGGTGATGTACATGACCCACCGGCTTCCGTCACGCTCAACCCACGGATCTCGCCACGCCTCTTCGGGCCAAGCGGAAGAGCCGAGCACCTCGTACCAGCGGGCGTCGGCTCGTATGGCGAACCCGCCACGGCGACGCCAGGAATCGAGGTCGGCAGAGTCCGCGGCCAGGATCGTCTCAAGGTTGGCCTTCGGCCCCACTTCGGTGAGAAATCGACTTCCGGTGTAGAGCATCGTCCATCGACCGTCGTGCGATACCACGCACCCGGTCCAGCAGGCGGTGGCGTCGTCGGCCTGCCCACCTGCGGCGGCCAAGACGTTTCCCGCCAGCGACCATTCGACGAGGTCTGTTGACACCGCGTGGTCGATCTGGGCGTTGCGATGCCGAAGATCTTCATGGTCAAGCGAGTCGGGGGCGTTCAAGTAGTAGAGGTGGTATGCATCGCCGTCATCGGCGATCCAGAAGTCCCATACCCACCGACCATCAACGGAGAGCATCGGGCACCTTCCGCATGTGCGGCGTTGAGGTGCTGCTTGACTGCTCCACGTCGAGACTCCTTCGCATCGCGTCGGCGTGGCACCGTTGCTCACGTCGTGGTCCGATCAATGGTTTTAGCACTTTCATTACAGCACCGCCNNCTATGCCCCGGCAACCGCTCGAGGTCACGGTGATGTAACGATTTAGCATGTCGGCTGTATCGCTTTAGCATCGACCCCCCCATCGGGCATCCCGTTAGACTTCGAGGCGATGAGGGAGGTCACCGGTGGCAGACAAGAGGATCACGCTCGCAGACGTGGCGGAGCGGGCGGGACTGTCGGTCAGCGCCGCCTCGCTCGTGCTCAACGATCGTCCCGGCACACGGATCTCGCCGGCGGCGCGCGAGCGCGTCCGAGCCGCGGCCCAGGAACTGGGCTACCGACCCAACCTGGCTGCCCGCACCCTCATCACCTCTCGCTCCGCCACTATCGGAGTGGTCTCGGACTCCGTGACAACTCGACCCTGGGCGAGCGATCTGATCCTGGGCGCGCTGCGCGAGGCCCATTCTCGCGCCCACATCCTGCACATCGCAGAGACCGGAACTGAAATCGCAACAGCGACCGAAGCCTTGGACTCGCTATTGGACAGGTCTGTCGACGGCATCATCTTCGCGACCTCCCGGGCCAGGGAGCTTGAACTTCCCGACCGCGCCATTCCGGTGCCGTTCGTGATGCTCAATGCGACGTCCGCGGCGGGAGACGCCTCCGTGCTGCCGGACGAATTCGAAGCGGGCCGGGGTATCGCACGCGCACTGGCCGAAGCCGGCATCCGAGAGCGCATCGTGGTGCTGGGACGCGACATCGGCGCCCCCCATGACTGGGTGGACACCCTGACGGTCAGCAGGCGGACGGCTGGCATCGCGCAGACGGTGGATGAGTACGACATGCAGCTGTCTGTGCAATTGCCGCTGTCCGCATGGGAACCGGAGCCCGGCTACGAGGCCATCTCGGAGTTGATCGACGGAGGCGAGACCTTTGACGCGATCATCGCGATGAACGACCGGCTGGCGTTTGGCGCCTATCAGGCCATGTTGGAGCGCGGCCTTCGCGTCGGCAAAGACGTGTCCGTGGTGTCGTTCGATGACGACGAGTTTGCCCAGTTCGTCCGACCGGGCCTGACAACCGCAGCGCTGCCGTACGAGACCATGGGCAGGCTCGCGGCCGAACTGATTCTGACCGGCGCGACGCAACCCCAGGAGCACTTGATCCCGATGCCCATCAAGTACCGCGGGTCGATCCGTGAGCTCGGCTAGCCATCGACTCTGACCCCAGAAGTGGGGGGTGGGTGTGACGAGTGAAACACCGAGCCCTCTCCCGGGCCCGCAGTGCGCCGGCGGCGGTGGCACACGCTGCGGAATCACCGCCTCGCAAGGGGGGACGCGGGTCCGATCCCTGTCGCCAGCACCGGACTCGCTCGTGTGACACGCATCACACGACGCCGCACAGGCGTCCTGTTTCAGCACTGGACGCCCTCAAGTGTCGGGTATTTCACACCGATACTGTCGGCGGCTGGAATCCACGACTCGCGTCGCGGGGCACTTCGAGGAGGTGGCCTGTGCGCTCAATGAAAGGAAGACACAGAATCATGGCGAAGAAGAAGAAGAACTCACGCAAGGCTTTGGCCGTCGCGCTCGGCATCATGGGCATCGCTGGCCTCAGCGTGGCATCGGCATC
>DGBM01000320.1 GCA_002384765.1 Demequinaceae bacterium UBA4004 | reverse complement strand
GCCCGCCGCGGCGGATTCGACGATGCGGCCCACGGCGCCACCGGTCGTCGTCTCGTTCAGGGCACAGGGCGGCGTGTCACTCTTCACGTCGTTCATGCGGCCGCGCATGTACGGATCGACCGACAAGAACTCGTTGAGCACGCGCACCTGGCCGGGCTCGAGATCTCCGTAGGTGACCTGGGTGGTGCGGACGTTGTCGTGAGTCGGCCAGCCTTCGGGACGCGAGGCGAGCTCGATGTGGGTGGGTACTGCGGTGGTCACGGGGACTCCTTGAGTCTCGTGGCGGGTGGTCTAGAGCGCGGCGGACACGAGGAGAACGAGGGCGGCGGCGAGCATCGAACCGGCTCCGGCGATCACCAAGGCGGCGCCCACGGCGGACTCGCCCCGTGCATGCGCGACGATGCCGGCGCCGGTGACGATCGCGAGGAACAGGTTGTAGAAGCCCTGGTTGAAGGCCATTGCACGCGTGACCTGGGCATCGAGTTCGCTCGCCCCGAACGTGGCGCGCACTCTCGGGGTGGTCCACCACAGCGACTCCATCGCAAAGATGTACACGTGCAACAGGGCGGCCAGGCTCCGTATCGCGAGCGGGGAAGGATCCGCGCCTCCCGCGGGTTCAACTCCTGTGCCCGTGAAACTCTCTGTCCTTGACCTTGCCCCGATCGCGCCGGGCGAATCTCCCGCCGACGCCCTCGCCCACACCGTGCGGATGGCCCGCGCCGCCGACGAGGCGGGCTATGCGCGCGTCTGGTACGCCGAGCACCACAACATGCCCACCATCGCGTCGTCCGCCACGAGCGTGCTCATTGCACACGTGGCGGCGCGCACCGAGCGCATCCGCGTGGGAGCGGGCGGCATCATGCTTCCCAACCACTCGCCGCTGACCATTGCGGAGCAGTTCGGCACGCTCGGCGCCCTGCACCCCGGCCGCATCGACCTGGGGCTGGGCCGCGCTCCCGGCGGCGACCGCGCCGTTCTTGCGGCGCTACGCCGCTCCCCCACGGATTCCGATCGCTTCCCCGCCGATGTGGTCGAGCTGCGCGACTATCTCGCCGGAGCCTCCCGCGTGCCCGGAGTGCAGTCCGTGCCCGCGGCATCGTCCGCCGATGCTGTGCCGCTGTACATCCTCGGCTCCTCCCTGTTCGGCGCCCAGCTCGCGGCCGCGCTGGGCCTGCCCTACGCCTTCGCCTCGCACTTCGCTCCGGCCGCCCTGCACGAGGCCGTGCGCGTCTACCGCGACACCTTCCAGCCGTCCGATGCTCTCAGCGAGCCCTACGTGATCGCGGGCGTGAGCGTCTACGCAGACGGCGACGCCGACGCTGCGGCCGCCCAGTTCGCCACCTCCCGCAGGCGCAGGGTGCGAGGCATGATCCAGCGCGGGCCGGAGGCCCGCGACTATTCGGATGACGAGATCGACGCATTCCTGCTGAGCCCCGCCGGCCAGCAGATCGCGCAGATGGCCACGTACACGGCCGTGGGCACGCCCGAGGAGGTGCGCGAATACCTCGAGGCCTTCGCTCTCGAGGCGCGTGCCGACGAGCTCATCACCGTGCACGGCGCGCTGGACGCGGATGACCGCGAGCAGTCCCTGCGACTCACGGCCGCGACGGCCGCCTGACGTCTACGCCGCGCGCTCCGCGAGCACCTTGATGCCCAGCTTCATCTCTTCGGGTGGGAGGTAGAACGGCAGCCGGAAGCGATCAGCCCCGGTGCCGGGTAGTACCTCGAAGGCCGTTCCCGACGCCACCGGCGCACCCGCCTCCGCGGCGCGCGCGGCAAACCGCGCAGCCCCGCCATCGGGAAGCCTCACCCACAGGGCTGGCCCGCCGACAGGGCGCCGATACTCCCAGTCCAGCCCGTGCTCCTCGACCGCCTCATCCACCGCGTCGAGCGACTCCAACATCGAGGCGACGCGCCACGTCAGCGTCTCCTCGTAGTGCTCCGCCAGCAGCCGCGCGGCCACCCTCTGGAACAATGCGGGCGAGCCCAGGTCCATGGCCGCGCGCCGGTGCCGCAACTGAGCGGCCAGCGTGGCATTCGTATGCAACCAGCCGATGCGGAGGCCTCCCCAGAACACCTTGGACATGCCTCCCACCGTGATCACCGAGGCATCGGTGCCCATCGCCGCGAACGGCGTCAGGGCGCTGCCATCCAGCGCGAGGTCGCCGATCGTGCGGTCGTCGATCAGCGTGGTGCCCAGCGCGGCCGATGCCTCCAGCAGCACGCGCGCGTCGTCGTCGCCGATCGCGGTGCCGGTGGGATTGTGAAACGTGGTCGTGTAGGCGAGATCGGGACGTGCGGCGCGTAGCAACTTGATCGAGCCCGCCACGTCCAGGCCGTCCGGTCCCATCGGCAGGGCCAGTGGTCGCGAGCCCGAGGCCTGCACCGCGTCGAACACCCCGGGGTACGTGACCGACTCGAGCGCGACGGGTCGCCGCGACGTGGCCAGCATCGTCACCGCGAGCCAGATCGCCTGCTGCGCTCCGGCCGTGATCACGACCTCCTCGGGCCGCGCCGGGATACCTTGGCGCCTGAGGTGCTGGGTCACGGCGAGCACCAGATCGCGATCCCCCAGCGCCGCGTAGCCGTTTCCCACCGCGGGCGAGCCGCCGAGAAAGCCGGGCAGGTCGCGCAGCGCCTCGGTCACCGCGGGCGCGGGAGGAGGCGACGCGGTGTTGAAGGCCACCACCGGCTGGCTCTCGCCCGTGAGAATCTGCACGAACCGCTCCTGGGGGCTGAGGCCGAGCACCCCGCGCGAGCTGACGCCCAGCGTGGGCGCCGCTCCGGGACGCACCTCAAGCCACCCCGCGTCCCGCAGCCGCTGGTACGCCGCCGTCACCGTGTTGCGCGACAGGTGCAGGTGGTCCGCGAGCGCGCGCTCGGAAGGCATGCGCGTGCCGTGCTCAAGCGAACCCGATTCGGCCAGAGACACGATCGCGTTGGCGAGTTGGACGTACAGGGGACCCGTGCCGGTCTGCCAGTGATCCAGCACGTCGGAGAGTTGTTCGGCCGTGGTGCGCATGTGGGCCAGCATGCCGCAAACTGGCCCCCCACGCATAGTGCCACTGGCATCGGGGGCGGCACTGGATCAATGGGGCCAGTCCAGAAACCATAGGGGCATGGCTACCGATCTGACTCAGGCACTCACCCACCCGGTCGCGCTCGCACGGTTGCGCGAGCGGATCGCCGTCACCACCGAAGCCGCGCGCAGGGCCGGCGGCTACCTGGCCTCCGCGCCACACCGGCCCATCGCCCCCACGGACGGCGCCATTGCACGCCTCGACGCATTCCGACGCCCCCTCCAGGACTCGCCCCGCCAGGCCCACGAGGTGCTGCGCGAGCTTGACGAGATCGGCTCGCCCGCCACCACCGTTCAGGCGATGGGCCGCTACTTCGGGTACGTCAATGGCGGCGTCGAACCGGCCGCAGCAGCCGCGGCGATCCTCGCCGGAGCGTGGGACCAAAACGTGGGATTGCCGTCGATGGCGCCCGCCGCGGCCGTGCTGGACGAGGTCGCGGCCGAATGGATCGTGAACCTCCTGGGCCTGCCGGCGGAGGCCATCGCCACCTTCGCCGCGGGCGCCACGATGGCGAACTTCACCGGCATCGTCACCGCGCGGGACGCCCTGCTCGCCCGGGCCGGCTGGGACGTCAACGAGAACGGCCTTCTTGGTGCGCCGCCGATCCGGGTGATCGTGGGCGAGGAGGTTCACATCTCGGCGCTCAAGTCGCTGCGGCTCGCCGGACTCGCGCCGGGGCTCGTGGAGCGCGTGCCCGTAGACCAGCGTGGCGCGATCGACGCAGACTCCTTCCCCACCGACACCGACGCCCTCACCCTGGTGTTGCTGCAGGCGGGCAACGTCACGACCGGAGCGTCCGACCCGTTCGCCCGGATCATTCCGGGAGTACGCGAACGCGGCGGCTGGGTGCACGTGGACGGCGCGTTCGGGCTGTGGGCGGCCGCCTCCCCGGCGCTGCGCGATCAGGTCGCGGGCGTCGAGTTGGCCGACTCCTGGGCCACGGACGCCCACAAGTGGCTCAATGCCCCGTACGACTCTGGCGTCGTGATCGTGCGCGACGGCAACGACCTGTACCGCGCGATGGCAATGCACGCTCCCTACCTCGCGACCGCCGATGCGCGGCCGTTGATGCACCTGAGCCCCCACATGTCGCAGCGCGCCCGCGGGGTCGAGACATGGGCGCTGCTCGCCGCCCGCGGTCGCACGGGGATCGCAGAACTCGTGGAACATTCGTGTGCCATGACCACCCTGTTTGCCGAACTGCTGCGCGATGCGGGCGTGGAGGTGGTGGTTTCGCCGTCACTCAACCAGGTGCCCGTCGCCTTCGGTCACGAGCCGGGGAGGGCCGGGGACGATGCGCTGACCGTCGCCGTCACGCAGGCCGTCCAGCGCGAGGGAACGCTGTGGGCCGGGGGAAGCGTGTGGAGGGGCCGGAAGATCTTGCGCATTTCCGTGTCCGATGCCGCCACCACGGCCGACGACGTGCGCGCCTCGGTCCGCGCCATCATCGCGTGCTGGGAGGAGGTTCGCGCAGGCGCGATCGCCCCGCATCTGTGAGGGTCCACGGCATCGGCCCGCAACGACATTAGGCTGAGCCCATGAGCACGGGAACCGAGCGCGTCTATGTGGCGCGCCTCGCCGGTACCAACGTCTTCGATCCCCTTGGCGATGCGGTGGGACGCGTGCGCGACGTTGTGATCCTGATGCGCCGGACGGGGGCCCCGAACGCCGTCGGCCTCGTGGTCGAGGTTCCGGGGCGTCGGCGCGTCTTTCTGCCTTTGACCAGGGTGACGTCGATTGCGCCCGGCCAGGTGATCTGCACGGGCGTTGTCAACCTCCGTCGGTTCCAGGCGCGCGCCTCCGAGACCCTTGCGGTCGCCGAGTTGTTCGAGCGCTCGGTCACGCTCAAAGAGGACAACTCGACGGCGTACATCGAGGACATCGCCATCGAGCGGGACCGGACCAAATCGTGGAATGTGTCCAAGCTGTATGTGCGCAAGACCGGGCGCCGCAAGGGCGTGCTGGGCTTCAGTCGCCGCGGTGAGGCCGTGGTCGTCGATGTCGACCAGGTCACNNCGGCTTGCCGACGTGCTGGAGGAACTTCCCGAAGAGGACCAGATCGCGCTCCTTGGCACCTTGCGGTCCGACCGCGCCGCGGACGTGCTCGAAGCCATGGATCCCGACGATGCTGCGGACCTTCTGGGAGACCTGCCCGAGTCCGAACGAGCGGCGCTGCTGGAGCTCATGAAGCCCGAGGACGCCAAGGCGGTGCGTCAACTGCTCACGTATGCGGATGACTCCGGCGGCGGCCTGATGACGACCGAGCCCGTCATCGTCGGGCCCGAGACCACCATCGCGACCTGCCTGGCGATGCTACGCAGGCAGGAGCTTCCCCCCGCTCTCGCTTCCATGGTGTTCGTGGTCCGGCCCCCTCTTGAGGCACCCACCGGCCGATTCATCGGCCTCGTGCATATTCAGAGGTTGCTGCGCGAAGCACCCCGCGACGCAGTCGGCAACTACGTGGACCCCGCAATCGCGCCCGTCGAACCGACGGATCACCTGTCGGAGATCGCGCGCCGCATGGCCGCGTACGACATCCTCGCCCTGCCGGTGGTGGACGCCGACCACCACCTGCTGGGCGCCATCTCGATCGACGACGTGCTCGACCACCTCCTGCCCAGCGACTGGCGCGAACACTTCGACGACGACCAAAATGCGGACGGCACTCATGGCTGAGCGCAGGCTCGATCGTCCCAAGGGCGAGCGGCGGGGCTTTGGCATCCCTCGGCGCCAGGGCACCGACCGCTTTGGCCGCATCTCCGAGGGCATCGCCCGTTTTCTTGGCACGCCTCGATTCCTCGTCTATCTGACGGTCTTTGTCATCATCTGGTTGATCTGGAACACCTGGGCACCCACCGGACTGCGATTCGACTCCGCGTCAAACGGCTACACCGCACTGACACTGATGCTGTCGCTCCAAGCCTCCTACGCCGCCCCATTGATCCTGTTGGCGCAGAACCGCCAGGACGACCGCGACCGTGTGGCCGCCGAACAGGACCGACAGCGCGCGGAGCGCTCGCTCGCGGACACCGAGTATCTGGCCCGCGAGGTCGCCGCGCTGCGCCAGGCGATCAACGAGACGGCCACCCGCGACTTTGTGCGGTCGGAACTGCGTGCACTCCTTGATGAGTTGCGAGCGGACGACCGTGATCGCGACGAGGAAGCGAACGCCGAGTAACGACCGTCCGGCGCGCCAGGCTAGGACATGGTGTGGGTGGGCCCCCGTTCTTCCCCCTCGAGCCTGAACGTCCTCCGTTTCACGGG
>DGBM01000029.1:9400-12614 GCA_002384765.1 Demequinaceae bacterium UBA4004 | reverse complement strand
CCTCGCGCCATGGCCGTGCCGGCCACCGTCACACCGGCTGCGACCAGCGCGGCAACCATCCAGGGACTTTTCATGCGGATGCTCATTTTCGATTCCTCCTTACACGAGACCGGCAAGGCGCCGACCTTCGACAGGAATCATTTGAACAGCCGGGTGTAAGCCCGATTTGTCGGTACGTCGCGGATTTGCATTGTGCTGTGTCGCCGAAGGCTCTCGACAAACTGCGATACAAGCCCCGGCGAATCCAGTCAGCGAGAGGCGAGCAATTCGCGGATCTGCTGCAGCGTGGACGGATCCTCGATGGTCGTCAGATCGCCCGGATCACGCCCCTCGGCCAACGCCTGGATCGCTCGGCGCAGCATCTTGCCCGAGCGCGTCTTGGGCAAGCCGGCGACGAAAAACACATGCGCCGGCCGGGCGATGGCGCCAAGGTGTTCATCGACCTTGCGCATGACCTCCTTCTCCAGCCGCGCGACGGCTTCCGCGTCGGCCGCGACCGAGGAATCCTTGAGCACGGCGAAGGCCATCGGCATCTGACCCTTGATCTCGTCGGCCACGCCCACAACGGCTACCTCGGCGACGCCGGGATGCATCTGCACGGCCTCTTCGATCTCGCGCGTACCGAGACGGTGGCCGGCGACGTTGATCACGTCGTCCATGCGCCCGAGGATGGTGTAGTAGCCGTCCTTGTCACGAATGCCCCAGTCGGACGACGAATACACCAGCGGCTCGCGGAACAGGCTGAAGTAGGTGGACACGAAGCGTTCGTCCTGCCCCCACACGGTCGCCAGACAGCCCGGCGGCAACGGCGGCACGATACCGACCACCCCCTTTTCATCCGGCCCGCACTCGGTGCCGTCCTCGCGGAACAGGCGCAGGTCATAGCCATACACCGGGAAGCTCGGCGAGCCGTACTTGACCGGGGTCTGCTCGATGCCGGGCACGGACGACAGCATGGGCCAGCCCGTTTCCGTCTGCCAGTAGTTGTCTATGACCGGAATGCCCAGCGCGTCGGCGATCCAGCGGTGCGTGGTCTCGTCCAATGGCTCGCCGGCGAGGAACAGGTGCTTGAGCGAGGACAGGTCGGCCTGCTTGAGCCACGACGGGTCCTGCTTCTTGAGCACGCGCACCGCGGTGGGCGCCGAGAACATGACGTTGACGCGGTGCTTCTCGACCAGCCGCCACCAGATGCCGGGGTCGGGGCGCAGCGGCGTACCTTCGTACATCAGCGTGGCCATGCCGGCGATCAGCGGCGCATAGATGATGTAGCTGTGACCGACCACCCAGCCGATATCGGAGGTGACGAACATGGTCTCGCCGACGCCGCCGGTGAAGATGTGCTTCATCGACGCGGCCAGCGCCACGCAGTAGCCGCCAGTGTCGCGCTGCACGCCCTTGGGCTTGCCGGTGGTACCGCTGGTGTAGAGCGTGTAGCTGGGCTGGGTGGACTCAATCCACACGCAGGGCACCAGCGTGTCCATGTGCGATGCGCGCAGAGTAGCCCAGTCGTGGTCGCGCCCAGCGCGCAGGTTGGCCGGGGCCAGGCCGCGGTTCACCATGAGCACGGCGGCGGGCTTGTGCGCCGAGAGCTCGATGGCGTCGTCGAGCAGCGGCTTGTACGGCACCACCTTGCCGCCGCGCGAACCGGCGTCGGCGCTGACGATGACCACCGGCTGCGCATCCTCGATGCGCGTGGCCAGCGACGACGAGGCGAAACCGCCGAACACCACCGAGTGGATGGCGCCGATGCGCGCGCACGCCAGCATCGCGACCACGGCTTCGGGGATTTGGGGCAGGTAGATGGCGACGCGGTCGCCCTTGCCGATGCCGATCGACTCCAGGCCGCGGGCTGCCTTCTGGACGCGTTCCAGCATGTCGGCGTAGGTGAGGGTCTGGGTGTCGCCGGGCTCGCCTACGAAGTGGAAGGCGACGCGGTCGCCGCGACCCTCGCGCACGTGACGGTCGACGGCGTTGTCGCACGCGTTGAGGGTGCCGTCGTGGAACCATCGCGCCACCGGGGCGTCGGACCAGTCGAGGATCTCGGTGAAGGGCTCGTGCCACGCGAGTCGCAGCGCGGCCTCGCGCCAGTACTCGAGCGTGTCGACCTTGGCTTTCTTGTACTCGTAGCCGGTCGCGTTGGCGTGAGCGGCCATGCCCACGAGCGGCGGAAAGATCCGCTTCTCCGTGTGCAGGTTCTCGAGGGTGTGGCGGGACGGGGCGTAGCCGCCGGGGACGTGGGCGTCGTTGACCATGGGGCTAGCCTATGACGAAGGTCCCGATGCTCGGCAACCGCCGCGACGATGGCGATCGCGACGACGACGAAAATGTCAACTCTGACCAACATTCCGGAATGTTGATCTAGACTGACATCATGCGCGGAATCACCTCACTCTCCTCGTTAGGGTCGGCCATCCGGGGTGCGCGCTTGCGCGCTGGCCTCACGCAGGCGGCGCTCGCAGAGCGGGCAGGCATGAACCGCGCGACGGTCATCGGCGTCGAGTCCGGGTCGCGCTTCGAAATCGCGACCCTGTTTGCCTTGATGAAGGCGTTGCGGTTGGAGCTGTCGCTGACGGCGCGCGATGAGCTGGCCACGTCCATTCTTGCAGAGACTGACGAGCTGTGAACGGGGGCCGGACGCTAGAGGTCCGCCTCTATGGCGCTCGCATCGGAGTTATCACCCAGGACAAACGCGGGCGCGTTTCGTTCGCGTACGACGCGGCGGTCGCCGACGCTGGGCCCGCAGTGTCGCTGTCGCTGTCGATGCCGCTCGGCACGCCCTCGTATGCTCCATCGCGCATCGTGCCGTTCCTCGAGGGGCTCTTGCCTGACAGCGTCGAGGTGCGCGAGGCATGGGCGCGACGTTTTCGAGTGTCGCCGCGCAACGCGTTCGCGTTGCTCAGCCACAGTGGTCGGGACTGCGCGGGCGCGGTGGAGTTTGTTGCTGGCGATCGACTCGACTTGGGGCCCGACACCTCACCGCTCTCGGATGTGCAGATCGGCCAGCGCCTCCGCGATCTCGCTCGGGATCCGGCGGGTTGGCAGGTGGCCGGAGAACGGTGGTCTTTGGCCGGGGCGCAGAGCAAGTTCATCCTCGCGAGGTCGCCGTCGGGGGAGTGGTGTGAGACACGGGGCACCTCACCCTCGACGCACATCGTCAAGCCGGGCATTGGGGAGTATCGCGACCAGGCGCTGGTGGAGCACGTCTCAATGCAGG
>DGBM01000029.1:0-9361 GCA_002384765.1 Demequinaceae bacterium UBA4004 | reverse complement strand
ATCGGTGCGCCTGACGCTCACGCGAAGAACTACTCGGTCATGCACGCTCCGGGCCTGACGCGCATCACGCCGCTCTACGACGTGGCGTCCGCGCTGCCGTACGACGCCGTGGGTGGCTCCGAGATCAACCAAGCGGCGATGTCGATCGGCGGGCGACGAGTGTTTGGAACGGTGCACGGACGCCATTGGGATCGGCTTGCGTCCGGGCTCAAGGTCGATTCCGGCAGGCTGCGGGATGAGGTGCGTCGCCAGGCCGACGCTATCCCGACCGCGTTCTTCCACGAACTGGACCGGGCCGACGCAGCTCATCTCAGCCAGCGCATTATGCCCAGGCTCGAACAGTTGTGCGCGTCCACCGTGACGCAACTGCGCGACTGAGACGACCCCGAGCCGTGATCTTGCCCATCCACAGGACCATAGATCTGTGAGCTCCGACGAGATACAGTCTGTGTATGGACAAGTTGAGCGCGCAGGAAAAGGCCTCACGCACCAAGCAGGCGCAGGGGTCTGCGGGTTCGCGCGTAGCGAAGGTCAATGTGGCGTCCCAGCGCACTGTTGCCCGCAGCGCGGTCACGGGCCGATATGTCGCGCCAAGCGCATCGGCGCGTCACCCGAAGGCAGTCGTCGTCAAGTCTGGCAAGAAGCGCGGTCAGGGCTAGCGGTTGTCAGGGCGCCGACCACATGCGCGCGGCGTTTACAGCCTTCGGGACTCGGACCCGCCGCCCGAGATCACCCTCGACACCTCTTTCGTCGTGGCTTGCCTCAGCCAAGCCGAGCCCTGCCACATCGAGGCATTGGGCTTCCTCAACCGGATCGTGACTCGTCAGTCTCTCGTGGTGTACAACCGTCTGCTGGAGATTGAACTCGTCGAGGTGTCATTCAAGCTCGCCATTAAGGAACGCTTTGGCAAGTTCAATCCTGCCAAGCGGCGCGACGGCAGAGTTCGGAAGCGCGCTGCGCGGCTCTCTGAAGACCTCCTCGGATCTTGGCACGACGTTCTTGAGTCGATTCCGTCGCTACGTATTGAACTCCAGGAGGTCGCCGACGGTGTCCCAGCGGCGATGGGCAAGCGGGGGCTCGCTTCATATGACGCAGTGCATGCCCTCACCGCGATCTACTCAAGCGAGGGCTGCATCGCGACCACTGACTCAGGCTTCGGATCGGTCCCTGCCTCCGACCTGACGGTCTTCATCGATCAATCGCGACTCGGCGCATGTCGTCGCCATCGAGGGGGTCGCGGCACGTGACCCTCTCGCCCACCGTGCGTTGGCACGGCGTGGGCGCGGGTGGTTCCCACCGACACGCCACGCGCACTGTGAGCGAACAATAGTCCGGAGCATCGGCCAGTGGGAGCTTGTTCACAGGAACCCTCGACTTGTCCACAGTATGGCACTACATATTGTGGAGAAAACCATCGATTGTACTAGATGTTGTGGTTTTCTTTGTTGAGCGTCGCTCCCGCCATTTACAATTGCAAGTGTGCGGATGCCCCCGCACCGCGTCAGGTCAACGAATGACCAAGAAGAGGAAGGAGGAGGAATCATGACCAAGAAGACTGGACACGCACGAAGCGCAATCACCGGTCGGTACGTCAAGCCGTCCACGGCGGCACGTCATCCCAAGACGACCGTCGTCGAGTCCCGCAAGAAGTCCGGCAAGTAGCCGGAGCTTCACGTGGAGGCCCGCTTAGCGGACCCCCACGCGAGTCCACGATCTCCGCATCCAACGGTCGCAAACTGAAGGGATGCCGGAGTGACTCAAGGCTAGTACCAACAATGGGGTAGTGCAGTATCAATACAGCACTACCCCATTGTTGCGTCACTCGAACGGCGAGTAGGGGTGCTTGCCTTCGACGATGTCGCGGTTGAGCGCGCGCAGGCGGCGCACCAGTTCGGGGCCGTCCTGGGCGATCGACTTGGGCCAGCCGTATGCGTCCGCGACCGTCTCGTCCAGGTCTTTGTGGAGCTTCTTCAGGTCCTGGAAGCCGCCCTCGTCCATCAGGTTGTAGAGCTTGGTGAGGCCCACGTTGTGCTCGATGCAGAGTGCGGAGCGGCGCTCGTACAGCGCGGCCGACGCGGCGGCGATTTTGTCGCGTTGGGGGTCCGTGGGCTCGGGCCAGGGGAAGGTCGCGAATACAGTCGTGGGGGTGTAGCGGAGGTCGCCCTTCAGGGTTGAGGACTGTGCCCATGCCCAGGCATCGTGAGCCCGTGAGAGCAGGATGCCCATGGAGTAGTCGTCATCAAAGGCGAAGACATCGGTTGCGTTGCTAGCGAGAGTTCTCGCATCGATCCATGTGATCACCAGGCGCTTCGAGTGGCCAGCTGCTGCCGCGTACCGGGGAAGGCCCTTGAGAGCGGAGCGCATCCCCCGACGGGGCTCCGCGAAGATCCACCACAAGTCACGGTAGGTCTTCCGGTTGTTCTTCTCGCGTTCGGGCCTTACGTCGCGGCGCACAATTTCTAGCGCTGCCGGGTACTTCATCGCTGTCTCGAGCGGCATGAGTCCAAAGTCGATGGTCCATCGAGAGGCAGTTTGCGTCGGGCTGTCCGCAATATCGCGGGCAGTTAGGTAGGGCTTAACGACTCCGGAATAGTCGGCGTCGGCGCGGGACCTGAGACTGAGCGCTACTTCCGCTTTGATGATGAGACCGCTTGACTTGGGGCTCGGACCTTCGAAGCATCGTCCCTTGTTGGAGTCGAGCGCCAGTGCACTCCAGTCGTCCGTCCCTACCGGTCGTAAGCTTGATGTGATTCCGAGCACCGGTTCGCCGTCAAGTTCGAACCGCTCGGGGCGGTCGCTTGGTGACTTGACCCAGTTCACAATCGAGACGTGCACCTTCGCCTCGCCCGGCCACTTCTGACTGCACACGGCATCGGTGATGATTCCGCCGTTGGCGACCACATAGTCAAGCGAGGCTTCTCGCCCCATGTTCTGCGGGATCGAGTTGGTCCCAACAAACCCTGCGCGTTGGCCCGGTGCCATGTGGTCCTGAGCCTTGCGGAACCAATACGTGCACAGGTCACGGATTCCGGTGTCGAACTGCTTGCCGAGCCACTCGACGTAATCCCCGCCCAGGGTTCCGCGAAGTTGACCTCCGCCCAAGAACGGCGGGTTGCCAATAATCGCATCCACCTGCGGCCACGCGACGCGCAACGCGTCGGCCTGGCGAACGCCCGGCAGGCTCACCAACGGGAGCGGTGACTCGGCCTCTCCGTACATGTCCATCACCTGGCGGTGACCCATCCACAGTGTCACGCGAGCGATCATCACGGCCACGCGCTAGATGTCGATGCCGTGCATGTTGGTCAGCGGCACATACGGAAGAGGTCCCGCAGGCTTGGCGACCCCCGTGATCTCCGCGAGGGTCACGATCTTGGCCTTGAGCTCGTACTCGAGCGCCCGCAGTTCCCGGTAGGCGACGTAGAGGAAGTTGCCGCAACCGCACGCGGGATCCAGCACAGTGAAGGCGCACAGCTCATCCAGCAGGTCGCGTGCAGCGGCGACGGTCGCTACCGCCGCAATCCGCTGTCGCCAGGGCCGCACGATGGTGGGCGTGACGATCTTCATGATGTCGGCCTCGTGCGTGTAGTGCGCGCCCAGCGCCGAGCGCCGCTCGGAGCCAAGCACCCCCTCCAGCAGCGAGCCGAAAATGGTGGGGTTCACCTGCTTCCAATCGAACTCCACCGCCTGCTTGAGGTGCTCCAACTCCGGCCGGGTGAGCATCGGCGAGGCGACATCGGCGAACAACTCGCCATTGACGTAGCGGGTGCCCGCGTAATCGCCCACGCGGCCGCTGTCGGACTTCTTGTTCAGCAGGCCAAAGAGGTAGTCGAACTCGCGCGTGGAGTTGAGTTGCGAATCGCGCAAGATGGTCTCCACCGCATGAGACAGCGGGAGCCCGTCGAGCAGCTTGAGGTCCTCGGCAAACATGCACCACACCAACTGCATGGTGAAACGCTGGATCTCCTCGACCGGAGCCGCGCCCCTATCCGCCATCGAGGTGTAGAGCCAGGCCACGTGCTCGGCCGCCTCGGCCGTGAGGGCACGCCGCTGTTCAGTGAAGACCGGCTCCACCTGGCCCTGCTGCAGAAACAAGAAGGCCTCGGCGCGGTCAGGAAGTTCGTCAAGAGTGAGCTTGAGGCGGGCCGCCTTGGGAAAACGCCCCGGCTCCCACACCTCAAACTCGTGGAAGTTGCACAGGATCACCCAGCGCGCGGCGGGAATGCCGTTCGCGGCATCGGACGACTCCTGCCAGTACCGGATGCGCTGGTCGTCGGCCTTCTCCAGGGGGATGCCTGGCTTTTTCATCTCGACGATGAGGTGGCTGGGCCAGTGCAGGTCCATGAAACCCGCAGAGGACTTGAAGTCCTCAAACAGAGCTCCTGCGGCCTTGCGGTCCGTTCCGTACGCGGCGAAGAGTTCGTTGAGAAAGGTCTGCGCTTCCGACCGCTCGGAGCCCCCCCGTAGGAGCCTCAACGCCTCACGAACGCTTCGAGCGCCGTTTCGATCTCGGCACCGCTACGCACAGGACCCCCTCAGATTGCACCGCATCCACGCCTACAGCAGGCGGATGGCATCCCCGGCATAGTACGTGTCTTGCATCAGTCGCTTGTGCTGCTTGGTGAGGTCGGTGATGGCCGACTCAAGCGCGAGTTCGACGTTGGCGTCGCCGCCCGCCCTGCGGACCTTGATGAGGCCCTTCTTGGCGCGCGCGATGGTGTGTTCCAGGTTGAGGAGCACTGCGGAGACCTCGCCCATCGCGTCCTCAGACGGCGAGCCCTGTTCGGAGTGATCGGGCATCGGCACAGATGCGGTCATCCTGCGCTCCTTCCGTCGGTAGACCCCAGCGTATCTCGCGCGACTGACGCAGTGGCCAGCGACGCACGAATTGTGGAGACACGCCGGCCAGCGCTAACCTTCCGCGCGGCCGCTCAGCGTGATCGAGTCCGCCGTGGTGGTGGTGCCGTCTTCCCAGTCGATGCGGAAGTCACCCTGGATCTCCAGCAGCCAGGTCACCACCGTGGGGTCGCGGTTGAGCAGGGTCCACGGCGCTTCGGTGGGCTCGGGGCACTCGGTCACGTTCTCGAGTCGAACAGACGCGTCGGGGTAGCCCTGGGTGCGGTCGATGGGCACCTGGGTGGGAGTGAACACCGGAGTGGCCGTCTGCGCTACCCAATAGCTCCCGAGCCCTTGCTCAATCAGCAGCGCCGCGGTGGCGCCCTCCGCGAGGTGCAGCGTGCCGCGGCGTTGGTTCCCGCTGGCGTACGCGTCGACCAGGATCGGCACCTCGGCGCCGGCGACGAGGTCCGCGAAGCTGGGGATGTCGACAAAGCTCGTCTGCAGCGCGCCCCCGATGTCGCCGGTAAACGCGCCGCAGGCAAGGGGCTGGGGCGTGCCCGGCTCGGTTGGGGGCGGCGGAAAACGCAAGTCGCCAAAGGTGATGTTGTGATCAAGTGTCACGTCGACGGGTTCGGAGACCAGGGTGAGATCCAGATCGTCCGAGTAGTCCGCCGGGTGGTACGGCAGCGTCAGGGAGCCAGACTCCCGGTCTAGTTGCACGCCCGACGGCAGGGCCTCGGCGCACTGGACGGGGACAGGGCCATCCCCGCGCCCGGCATTCTCGACAGCCCTCTGACAGTCGATCGAGCCCGGGTTCCATACACCGCTCGCGCTGCCCGCCACGTAGTATCCGCTGGCCGCGAGCTCGTGTTGCGCGACCGCGGGGGCACTCGTGAACGCCTGTGACACGACGTAGACCTGGTAGCCGCCCGCCTGGAATGCGACGTCGTCGGGACTCGGCCATGCGCCGTAGTAGTCCCCGCAAGGCGCCTGCTGGAACAGCTCCTCGTCGAGTACCGTGCCGGCGTTCCATTGGCTGCCGCGAGTCACCGTCTCGAAACCTTCGCCCCTGCTACCCCTCGCGGGGGCGTAGCCGACCACCGCGTTGTTGTAGGTCAGCACCGCGTAGCCACGGTTGATAAACGCGGGCGCGCGGTCCGGGCCGTCGTAACTCACGGCAGCCGTGATGCGCAGAATGTCGCCGGACGTTGCCTTGTCCACCGCGATCGACTGAGTGAAGCCTTGCTCCTCGGTCACGGTCGCCGGCACCTGGTCTCCGCAGTACAGGAAGCCCGTGTCGAGGTTGGCGAAGGCGTCGGCGTCCATCGTGACGTAGCGGATCGCGTCAGGATCGGACGACGCGGGGGCATCGTCCATCCGGGCGTCCTGCACGATTCCCGCGACCACCAGTCCACCGATCGCGAGGGCGGAGGCGCCCCCGGTCACCGCCGCGTTGCGTCGCCTGCGGCGCGCGATGAGGCCCCGCGTGGAGGGCAGCGTCTCGGCGGTGCGCAGGCTCTGGGCCCGGCCGTCAACGGAGTCGGCCATCAGGTCGTGAAGTGTGGGCATGTCACTTCTCCCTTCGGAAGGCGGTCACCACGGTGACGTCGACGCGTTCGGCGTCGGGATCCGCGCCGAGGGTGTCCCGCAACGCCGCGCCGCCGTCGTGCAGGTAGCGCTTGACGGTGCCGATGGCCAGGTGCAGGCGGTCCGCCACTTGAGCCACGGTGAGGTCGTCGTAGTAGCGCAGCACCACGCAGGCCCTCACCTGGGGCGTGAGCGTCGCGAGGGCGTCGGCGACGGCGTCGCGGGCGTCGGCCTCAGGGGCGTGGTCCGGCCCGGAGCTGGCCCCCACCAGCCGATGCGCCGTACGGCGGAACAGCTTCTCGCGGCGGGCGTCGTCAATGAAGACGGAGGCGATCGCGCGGCGGACGTAGTGCTCGGCGTGCGCGGCCGAGGTGAGCCGCCGCGGCGAGGAGAACGTGCGGATCATGGCCTCCTGGACCAGGTCCTCCGCGGTGGCGCGTTGCCCGGTGAACGCGATGGCGTACGCGAGCAGCGCGGGGTAGCGCTCAGCCGCCAACTCGTCGTAGAAGCCCTGCCACCGTGCCACGCGTTCCCCCTTGTGCCTCCATTGTGGCCCATGCCGTTGCTAGTACTACGAGCATCGGCACCCATACGGTTGTGCACCTGTTATCCGGCGCCATCGGCTTGGGGGCAGGCGCCGGTCTCTCTGCAGAAGTCCTTGCGCAGCAAAGCCAAGTCCCACCGTCGACAGCGAAGCCCCCTCTTCGGCTGGGGCGAAGAGGGGGCTTTCGTGGCGCTCGCTGTTACGCGCGCATCTTGCGGGTGAGTAGCACGACTCCGCTGGCGACGAGCAAGGCCGCAAGGGCCGCAAGCCCACCGGTGCTGCTTGAGGCACCCGTGTAGGCGAGCTCGCCCGGGGGCTGGTAGGAGTTGCCTTGCTCATCGGGGCACGCGGCCGCGGGCGTGTCAGTGAAGGTCCACGACGTTTCTCCGAGCAGGACGATGCCCTCGTCGGCGGAGGCGGTGATGGTGCGCTGACCGCCGTCCCAGCCAGTGTCCGTGTACGTCACGCCGTCAACTGCGGGGAAGCTCACGATGTCGTTGTCGGGCAGACAGACGGGCGTCCACGTGGGCGCGTAGTCGACCTCGGCGAGTTCGGTCTCGGTGGTCTCGCAGAAGGAGTCGTCCTTCACCGTCGTGGTGACTACGGGCACGCCCCTGACCTTGTCGCCAAGAGACCACCCGCCGGTGACGGTGTCGAGCTCGTACGCGCGGGTCCACGGCGTGGTCGTGATGACCGTCGTGAAGGAGCCGTCGCGGCATTGGCCCGTCATTTCCATCTCTTGGCCCGACTCCGCCTCGGGCTGGGGGGTGTAGCAGGCGGCTTGCGCGTCGCTCGACTGGTAGCCGATGGCGGAACCCGGTTCGTCATACGTGCGGCTGTCCGTGGTGGCGTCTTCGGGGAAGACGTAGCCTTCCTTGGCAGTCGCGGTCAGAGTGTTGCCCGACCACGTGTATGCGATGCCCTCGGTGTCATCGGGCTCGTCCGGAAGCTGTCCGGCGGCGTCACAGGTGGGGTCGATCGGCGTGGGGAAGCTCGGCTGCACCACCGTCCTGTCGTCGACCTCGCAGGGCACGCCGCTGTCCTTGATGCTGAACGTGGTCTGGTTGTCACCGAAGGTGTACTTGGTGCCGTCCGAGAGGGACGCGGTGATCCGGAGGGTGCCGTCGGGGTCTTTCGTCACGTCAGACCACACGATGCCGTCGGCGGGAACTCCTGCGATGGTGGCGTTGTCGGCGTCACACGGGTCGGTCGTGATGACCTCGGGGGTCACGACAGTCTTGTCGACGACCGGAGGGGTCTTGAACTCGCAGACAATCCAGTGACTGACGGCGGGAACGATCTCGTTCTTGCCGACCGGCGGAGACTGGTAGGAGACGCCAGCGAGGGGGTTGACGAACACGTTGTTGCCGTCACCGTCATCGCCGTCCGAACCACCTTTGACGATCAGAAGAGCCTGATCTGCCGTGAGCACCACGGACTTTCCGTCGTCGCTCACGGACCCGTATGAATTGGCCGTGTCGGGCGGATCAATCTTGACGCATTCACCCACGTTCGGGTACTTGGCCTGCCAGTAGTCCACCTGGTTGGCGTTAGAGGCGGAGGCGGAGGCCGCAGTTGCGCCCACGCTTGCGAAAAGGAAGCCCATGGCGACAACCGCTGCCGCCCTCATGCCCCGTGCCCTCAACTTGATCATGTCCAGTCGCTCCTCAGCTTCCACGACTGCTGCCCCTGCCCAACCGAGTCCTCATGGGTGATGACAAGGCAGGTGTGGCGAATGTCACAGTGTGGTGAAAGTCACAGTACAGGACCTAGGGCACCCCCACGAGGGAAATCTTGGCGCTTGGTGAAATCGATACACAGAGTGTGTGCGCAAACCACGTAAACGGCGCAAAGGGGGTTACTTCTGGGGCGCGCGGTATGGGTCGGCGGCCGGGACCATGACCCCGCGTGCCCGGAACCCTCGAGCAAAGCAAAGCCCCCCGCCTCCACCGAAGTGGAAGAGGGGGGCTTTGGCATTGCTTACTTCGCGGTTACCTCACTGACCGGGTCCTGAGACCCACCAGGACGGTACCGCTGGCCATCAGGAAGATCGCCAGGGCGGTCAGTCCGTTGGTGCTGCTCGATGCGCCCGTGTAGGCGAGCTCGCTCGGGGGCTGGAAGGAGTCGCCCTGTTCGTCGGGGCATTCCGCAGCGGGCGTGTCGGTGAACGTCCACGAGGTCTCTCCCCCGAGGGTGTAGCCCTCGTCGGCAGCGGCGGTGATGGTGCGCTGACCGCCAACCCAGCCGGTGTCGGTGTAGGTCACGCCAGCAACGTCAGGGAAGTCCACCGTGTCGTTATTGGGCAGGCAGATCGGAGTCCACGTAGGCGCGTACTCCACCTCCGCCAGTTCAATATCAACGGGGCAGGCCACATTGGTGAAGGTGTGGCTG
>DGBM01000073.1:4087-5175 GCA_002384765.1 Demequinaceae bacterium UBA4004 | reverse complement strand
GCCGTCATCACCGGCTCGACCAGCGGTATCGGCCAGGCCCTGGCCGCGGCGCTGGCGGAACACGCCGCCGATATCCCGGTGAAGCGCATCGGCCCGGGTGACACTGTGATGCGTGATGCCGTGGCCGTTGCACGCGGCCTTGCGCAACCAGGCGACACGGTGCTCTTGTCTCCTGCGTGCGCGTCGATGGACCAGTTCCGCAGTTATGCGGACCGAGGAGAAGCCTTCACTTCGGAAGTGAGGGCGCTGCAGGGAGGGTGACGTGACGGCCGAGCGCACGCGCCCCACCAGTGCCTGGAAGTCCCCTGCGGCGAGCTACTACTTGCTCGTGGCGGCCACCTCGATCCTTGTGCTCGTGGGCCTGGCCGTGGTGCTGTCCTCGTCGTCGGTGTTCTCCATCCGACAAGAAGACGGCAACCCGTGGACGCTGTTCCTGATCCAGGTCGCTGCGCTGGCGGTGGGACTCGTGGCCTTGGCGATCGGCTCACGCCAAAGCGTCACGTGGTGGAAACGCGTGACGCCCTTGATTCTCGCGACCGCGGTGGGCCTCCTCGTCGTCGTCATCGCCGCGGGAGTGTCGTCGGGCGGCAACCGCAACTGGATTCGGCTCGGAGGCGTGACGCTGCAGCCCTCCGAGATCGCCAAGCTCGGGCTGGCGCTGTATCTGGGAATGGTGCTGTCGACCTTCCGCCGCGAACTGACCACGCTCAAGCGCATCATGGTGCCCGGCGGGCTTGCCGCGGCTGTGGTGCTGACGCTCATCCTCGCCGGACGAGACATGGGAACGGCGGTGGTGCTGTGCATGATCGTCGCTGCCGCGTATTGGGTTGCGGGGCTTCCGCTGCGATTCTTCGCGCTCGGGGTTCCCTTTCTCGCGGTGGGAGTTCTCGCGTTGATCTCCGAGGGACAGTCGCGCTCGTCACGCATCAGCGTCTGGCTCGATCCCTCAACCTGTGACCCCCAAGGAAACTGCCTGCAGACCATTCACGGCACGTGGGCGCTCGCCTCGGGCGGACTATGGGGCCTCGGTCCCGGCATGAGCCGCGAGAAGTGGGGCTACCTTCCAGCGGCGGACAACGACTTCATCT
>DGBM01000073.1:0-4040 GCA_002384765.1 Demequinaceae bacterium UBA4004 | reverse complement strand
GGCGCGGCCGTCCGTCATTCGTCGTTCCATGGCGGTGCTGTCTGGAGGTCGCCGTGGTTAGGGTCCTGCTCGCCGGAGGTGGAACCGCGGGCCACGTCAATCCCTTGCTGGCCACAGCAGATGCGCTCCTCCAGCGCGGCCATGACGTCGCGGCGTTGGGCACGGAGCGCGGCCTTGAGTCTCACCTGGTGCCCGCCGCGGGCATCGATCTGTACTTCGTTCCGCGGGTGCCCCTGCCGCGCGGGCCTTCGCTCGACCTGCTTCGCCTGCCCTTGCGATTGGGCGCCGCGATCGCGGCGGCAGGGCGCGCCATCGACGCCATCGACGCCGACGTGGTGGTGGGATTTGGCGGTTATGTTTCGACGCCGGCCTATGTGGCGGCGCGTCGGCGCAAGGTGCCGGTCGTGGTGCACGAGGGCAACGCGCGTCCCGGCCTCGCCAACCGGTTAGGCGCCCGCTGGGCCGCAGCGGTGGCGCTGACCTTCGAGGGCACACCACTCAAGGGCGGAGTCGTGACGGGCCTGCCCCTGCGTTCGGCGATCATCGATCTCGCCGAACTGCTGAGGAATCCGGAGGCGGGAGATCCTCTTCGGGCACGATCGCGCGCGGCCTGGGGCTGGGCTGCCGACGTGCCGACCTTGCTCGTCACTGGCGGTTCGACGGGCGCTGCGAGCCTCAACGCCGCCACCGCCGCCGTGGTCGAGCGACTGGTCCAGCACGGCATTCACGTGCTGCACCTGACGGGTAGGGGGAAGTCCGACGGCGCCGAGCGGGCGCGCGGAAACCTGTCCGCCCGCCACCGCGAGATGTACGTGATCCGCGAATATGTCGAGGACATGGAAACCGCCTTCGCCGCGGCCGACGCCGTCGTGTGCCGCGCGGGGGCCAACACCGTGTGCGAGATTTCCGCCCTCGGGTTGCCTGCGGTCTACGTTCCCCTTCCGCACGGCAACGGAGAGCAGGAACTCAACGCCAAGGGTGCGGTCGATGCGGGTGCCGCCAGCATCGTTCATGACGGCGAACTCACCGCGACGGCTCTCGAGCTCGTTGCCGAGCCGCTCGTCCTGGATCGCCGGGCCCGTGACGCGGCGCGTCGCGCCGCCGCCTCGATCGGCATTCTGGACGGCGCCGAGCGCCTCGCCGAGATCATCGAACAGGTCGCGCGCCGATGAGGTTTCACTTCATCGGCGTGGGCGGTTCGGGAATGTCCGCCGTGGCGCGGCTCGTGGCCGCGAAGGGCGCGGACGTGACGGGGACTGACAAGCGTCGCAGCGCGTATTTCGCGGCCCTTGAAGACGCGGGCGTCGACGTGCGCGTGGGTCACGACGCCTCCCTTGTGGACGGCGCGGACGTGGTGGTGATATCCACCGCGGTGCGCGACACCAATGAGGAACTTGCACGTGCTCGCACACTCGGCATCGACGTCTGGCACCGGTCCAAGGCGCTCGCCTGGGCGCTCGAAGGGCGGCGCCTCGTCTCGGTCGCCGGATCGCACGGCAAGACGACCACCTCGGCGATGGTGGCGCACATGCTGCACCGGTGCGGGGTGGATGCCAGCTACGCCGTGGGGGCTCGCGTGTTCGGAGTCGAGGGCGCCGTGGCCGGAGGCTACGGAGGCTCGTCACCCATCGCCGTGGTCGAGGCGGACGAGTCCGACGGGTCCTTCCTCAACTACGACACCGAGATCGCCATTGTGCTCAACGTCGAGCCGGATCACCTTGACTTCTTTGGGTCGTTTGCGGCGGTCGAGGAGGCCTTCGTGCGTTTCGCGTCCGGCGCCCGGGTGCTGATCGCCTGTGTCGACGACCCCGGCGCGGCCCGCGTCGCGGATGCCGCCTCCAGGGCGGGCGTCCGGGTGGTGCGGTATGGCGTCTGGCCGCGTCCGCTCGGTGCGCGCGACGCGGACGTGGTGGTGAGCGATTCCGACGTGACCTGGGCCGAGCGCACGATGCCGCTCGTCGTGCCGGTGCCCGGGGTGCATCAGCGACTCAACGCGTCGGCGGCGTGGGCGGCGGTCGTGGAGCTGGGCGTCGACCCGGTGCACGCGGCCGGGGCCGTGGCGAGCTTCGCAGGCACCGGGAGGCGCTTCGAGTTGCGCGGCGAGGCCCGCGGAATGCGCGTGATCGACGACTACGCGCACCACCCCACGGAGGTCGCGGCCGTGCTCGCCGCCGCGCGCGCCGACGGTGCGGGACGGTTGATCGTGGTGTTCCAGCCCGCGTTGTTCAGCCGGACCCAGGCCCTGGGCGCGCAGTTCGGGCGGGCCATGTCGATCGACAACGCCGCCATCATCGTGGCTCCGGTGTATGGGGACCGCGAGGACCCCATCGAGGGGGTGACCTCGCAGCTCATTGCGGACGCGCTCACGGTGGGTGAGGGGACCACGGTGGAGGTGGCGGACAGCCTTGAGGACGCCGCACAGCGAGCGGCGGATCAGGCGCGCCCGGGAGACACCGTGATGACCATCGGTTCCGGCACCGTGACGCAAGCCGCCGGCTGGATTCTTGACAGATGGGGGAGCGTCGATGGCTGAGCGGCGTCCCCCGAGCGTCCCGGCGCGGCGTCTTCACACGGAGCAGCGCCGTCGCGACGCCTCGGCGCCACGCGACAAGACCGCAGCGGCCCCCGGAAGGACGCTCTCCACGGACGCACCCGGGCGGCAGCCCGTCAAGCGACGCGAGCGGGTCGATACGGTGACCCACCGGATGCAGGAGCGGTTGGCGGAGCGTCGCCGCACCGAACGCCGCCGTGCAGCCGTGAAGTGGGGCCGCTACGGGTTGGCCGCCGCGGTCGTGGTGCTGATCGTGTGGCTCGCGCTTCGATCGCCGCTGTTTTCGCTTGACCCGGCCAAGGTCGAACTGTCGGGCGTGACGCCCGAGGTCGACGCCATGGCAATTGACGCCGTCCTCGCGGAATATGACGGCGCCTCGCTGGCGCTCCTGAACGTCCCGCACATCGCGGACCAGTTGCGCGACCTCGTGGGAGTCCAGGATGCCACCGTCGAGCGCGTGTGGCCCGCCGGCCTGCGCGTCGCGATCACGCCTCGTCATCCGGTGGCGGCCATCGCAAGCGGCGAGGGTTTCGTGCTGCTCGATGCCGACGCAGTGACGGTGGGAGAGGTCGATGTTGCGCCGGTGAATCTGCCCATTCTCGACATTCCCTTGGGTACGGATAACGACCGCATTCTCGATGCCGTGCTGGAGGTGGTGCGCAACCTCCCTCAGGATGTGTTGGACCGGGTGTCTTCCGTAGGGGCCCAGACCGAAGACACCGTCACGTTTACCCTGCGCGACGGCCCGCGCGTCGAGTGGGGCAGCTCCCAGGATTCCGCGTTGAAGGCACAAGTGCTCGACGTCATGTTGACGTCCGGGGTGGCTTCCACTGCTGACGTGATCGACGTGTCGGCGCCCACGCTTCCGATTACGCGCCACCAGGATTCGTGATTTCTGGCGCGACACGCGCGCCAATTCGGCCCCCGAGGGCTACGCCCACGTACCGTCATTGCAGATCAGCTTGACATAACCCTAAACCTCAAGTTGAACCTTAATGTTGAAGGGAAGGCCATGGCCGCACCGCAGAACTACATCACGGCGATCAAAGTCGTCGGCGTCGGAGGCGGCGGAGTCAACGCCGTCAACAGGATGATCGAGGTCGGCCTCAAGGGCGCCGAGTTCATCGCCATCAACACCGATGCCCAAGCGCTGCTGATGTCCGATGCCGACGTCAAGCTCGACATCGGCCGCGAACTGACCCGCGGCCTCGGAGCGGGCGCCGACCCCGAGGTGGGCCGCAAGGCAGCCGAGGACCATGAGACGGAGATTGCGGAGGCCCTTCGCGACGCCGACATGGTCTTTGTGACCGCAGGCGAGGGAGGAGGCACCGGCACCGGCGGCGCGCCCGTGGTGGCACGCATCGCGAGGGCGCTCGGCGCACTTACGGTCGGCGTGGTGACGCGCCCCTTCAGTTTCGAGGGACGGCGCCGCTACGACCAGGCGGAAGCGGGCATCGAGCGGCTGCGCGACGAGGTCGACACGCTCATC
>DGBM01000108.1 GCA_002384765.1 Demequinaceae bacterium UBA4004 | reverse complement strand
TCGGACCTGGGATCGGTCCTCGTCAAAGGTCACGTCTCGCACCCAGTGCAGTTTGTTCTCGATGCCCCAGTGGCCTTGGACCCATGCCGCGAGTGTCGCCGGGGACGCGGTTCGGGTGTCGGCGGAGGTGATCAGGTAGACGACCTCGACGGTCTTCTTCCCCTTCCTGGTCACGGTTCTGCGGACTTGCGCGACCTGCGTGGCGCCACAGAAGTCGACCCAGGCCGGAGCGGTGACGACCTTGATGGTGCGGGTGACTCGACGGCCGTGGCCCTGGCTGGTGACCCGACGGGCCGGCACGTCACGCCAGAGCAGCGCCTTGCACGCCGCGTACAGGTTGGGCTGGTTGCCCTTGACGGTGAACACGTAGTCCCCGCCGGCCTCGACGATGAGTTGAGCGGTGTCGGTCTGGGTGTGCATCGCATCGACGGTGACCACGACACCATCGAGGTCGAAGGTGGCGAGCAGGGTCCGCACGGCGGGGATCTCGTTGCTCTTCGCGGCCACCGCGAGCTGTCCGAGGACGACGCCGTGGCCGTGGTCGTAGGCGGCGACCAGGTGTGGCGCCGTGGTGTCGCGGGTCCGGGCACCACGGACGGTCTTGCCGTCGATCGCGATCACTCGCCGCTGGTCGACCATGCGGGTGCGGGTCCACATCCAGGCCCCGAGGACTGCGTCGAGCTTGGCGGCGTCCAGACGCCCGAACGCGCGCCTGATCGCCGACTCCGAAGGCCGTTTGCCGCGACGGATCCCCAGTGCGGCAAGGAGATCAGCGTCGACATCACCGACCCAGTGGCCGATCGCGGCGAACGACCGGGAGCCGCAGACTACGGCTGCCAGCGCGACCGCGAGGAGCCCCGGCAGGCTGTGACGCACCCCGCGCGGGCGGCGCGGATCAGGCACCGAGGCCAGCAGTTCCAGCAACACCTTCGCCGAAGAAGGGCCAACGGGTTGCGGTCGGGCAGGGGCAGTACGCGAAGATGGCATCGGCTGGTGTGGTCCTTGGTTTGGTGTGGCATAGACACCTGCATCCAAGTCCCAAAGACCACACCAGTCACACACGCCACACCGCGTCAGCGACCACCAAACCCGCAGGTCACACGCCCAATCCGCCGACTATGCCGGGGCCCTGTCTCGGCGGCGTCGTCGCGTTGGCGTTGCAGGGTGGGCCGGAATTCGATGGTGGTCACGAAGAATGTGCAGGATTCACAGATGGATTCGAAGTGGCAGTCCATCTCAACCGGTCGGGCGCAGTGGCCGTTGCCGAGCATCCGGCTGTGCATCTCGCGGCGTAGCTTGAGCATCTCGGCGCCCTCGGCGTCAGCGGGGAGTTGCTGCGGGTTGGCGTCGTAGAGAGCCTCGACCTTCTCGGTGACGGCGAAGTACTCATCGGCCACGGTGCGGTCGGCAATGCGGGCGTAGACCATCGTCATCGCCATAGTGCGGTGGCCCAGGAGCGCGGCGATGGCCTCGAGCGACATGCCACGGTTGATGGCCTGGGTCGCCAGCGTGTGACGCAGTTGGTGAGCGGTGACCCTCGCGATGCCGGCTGCCTCGGCGACCTTGGCCAGTGCGCGGTCGACCCGCGCTGGCGGGATCGGGCGTCCTCGGTCGAGGAAGATCAGGTCCGAGCGGAGGTTCTCGGGCCGGTCGGCGAGCCATTCATCAAGCAGCGTCTTGAGCTGGGGGTGCAAGGGGATGTAGCGGTCGTTGTGCAGCTTCCCGACCGGGACGCGTAGCCAGTAGGCGGACCCGATCTGCACGACCGCGTCGATCGCGAGGTTCATCAGCTCACCCTTGCGCAGGCCGGTGCGGGCGAGAACCTCGATCACCAAGCGGGTAAAGGGATCCGAGTCGGCGCGGGCTGCGCGCAGCAGCTTGGTCGAGGCAGCGTCGTCGAGGAAGCGGGGCAGTGGCTGGTCGGGAATCGGCAGGTCCCCGGCGAAGATCAGCGGCCGCGGTGGCGCGTCGGGGTAGTCCCATTCGCTGATCCGCTCGAAGAAGCAGCGAAGGGTTGTCAGATGACCACGGATGGTGTGCCGGTGCAGGGTTCCTCCACCAGCGCGGGGACGGCTGGTGAGCCAGAGTTTGTAGGCCTCGATGTGGTGGCGACGGACGTCAGCGACGCTGACTACTTCTGATGCCTCTCGGGCCAGGAAGGTGGCGAGCTCGCGAAGTGCCTGCTCGGCGATGCGGACGCTTGAGGGCCGCAGGCTGAGCTCGATCTGGGCGAGGTAACGGTGCGCAGTCTCAGCCAGCGCCGGTGGGACGGTGGCCCACTGGGCGGCGCTGACCTGTCCGGTCTTCGGCCGGCGGAGTCGGGGCGGGGTGTCGGTGATCCCGGCGTGAAAGAGGGTGGCGCGCAGCCGGACCAGCGAAGAGCGCAGCACGTGCCCGGCCTTCGGGTGGTCGGGGCGGGCGAACGCGGTGAGCAGTTCGCCGCCTCCCGTGTCGAGTTGGTCGGCGCTCACGTCTTGGGGGCGGACACCGTGCATGGCGGCGAGCTGCGCCAAGGCTGACCACTGCGCCCGGACCCAGACCTCGTCGGAGCCGAGCATGCCCGCGACGTCCGCGAACTTGGCCCGCAGGTCGGGGTAGTGCCGGGCGGATATGGCGCCCAACCGCAGGTCTGCTCGGGCCAGATACTCGGCGCTGACAGGCATGCGAGCGGTGACCATGAGCCAGCACGCGAAGCGACGCTGATGGTTTCGCAGCTCGAGCTGTTCGTCGACGGATGCGGCGCAGAACGCTGCCAGGGTGGGATAGCGGGCGCAGAAGCCGCGAGCACCGCCGACCACCGAGGGCCACGGCGTCAACCCGGCCGCAACGAGGTCATCAGTGAAGACGGCGACCAGGTCCTCGGCGTCGTCGGTCAAGACCAGGCGGGCGTTCACAGCTGCACCGACTGAGCCTCGATGGCCTCCGCTGCGCGCAAGTACTCCCCAGAGAGCCAGTCGTTGGCCAGGTGCAGGTAGATCCGGGTCGACTCGATCGAGGCATGCCCGGCCTGGGCCTGGATGGCTTCCAACGCCATCCCGGCCTCACGCAGCCTGGTGAAGCACGTGTGACGCAGCTGGTGGCACGTCAGCCGCCTGAGCCCAGCCCGCTTGCTGGCGCCGTCGACGATCTCGTCCAGCCCGGCAGCCGTGAGCGGCTGTCCCCGGGTTTGGCCTTTGAGGACTACGAAGACTCGGTCGGTGCCACAGGTTCGCGGCCGTTCTGTGTCGTAGTAGGCCGCGACGGTGGAGAAGAACCGGGCCGAGACCGGCACGATCCGTTGCCGGCCGCCCTTACCCTCAGCGACGAAGACCCTGCGCTCGCCCGGGTGCAGATCAGGCAGTCGCAGTCCGAGCACCTCGCAGCGTCGCAGCCCGCCGAGGAGCATCACCTCGATCATCGCCCGGTCCCGGTGCGTGCGCAGCGCCGCCATGAACGCCTCGGCTTCCGCCGGTTCCAGCACACGCGGCAGCGTTCGCGGAGCCCGGACCAACGGCGTCCCCCGCACGCCGGGCCGTCCTCGTCGACCTCGGGTGGCCAGGCCGCGCGGCACCGGGTTGGCAACCACGCCGGCATCGGCTCGAGCGATGAGGTAGTCGAACAGCCCGGACAGGCTGGCCAGTCGCCGCTTGATCGTGCGAGCCGACAGACCAGCCTCGCCGTCCTCGAGCCGCACCACCTTCGCGCCGCGACGAGGAGCGCGCTGGGCCTTGATGAACTCCAGCACATCTGCGGCCCTGACATCTGCAGGCTGTTTCACAATGACGGTGAAGAACACCTTTAGGTCGTACGCGACCGCAAGGAGGGTATTCGCTCGTGCCCGAGCGGCAACGAATAGCAGATAGTCGTCCAGCAGAGAATGGCCCAGCGATATCGACTCCAGGTTCGAGCCCGACATCTTCTTCGTGAAGCCGCTAACAATCACCGACAAGGGATTCTCCAAATCATGAGGCTCCCACACCGTGAAGGCGACGAACCGAGGGTCAAGATCACCCTCATATCATGAGGCGCGGGCACAAGTACTTGACTGTNNGGAGAAGTTCTTCGACGCCCTCGGGGAGGAGCGCTGCGCCCAGATCGCCTTGGTCAGCGCCGATGCGGCCGAGTGGATCGC
Organism: Demequinaceae bacterium UBA4004; assembly: GCA_002384765.1. The sequence goes on along the minus strand of DGBM01000108.1, from coordinate 194 downwards.
CACCGTCGTCGCCGACAGGTGCAAGAACGCCGAGCTGTGTCTGGACCCGTTCCACATCGTGCAGTGGGCCACCCAAGGGAGGTTGTCCCGGCTCTCGTGGAAATTGAGGTGGCGGTCCCCCGCCTGACGCCTGCCTTGCGGTAGGTGTTGGGCGTCCGCCAAAGACGACCCAAGGAGACAGGGGACCACCGTGA
>DGBM01000313.1 GCA_002384765.1 Demequinaceae bacterium UBA4004 | reverse complement strand
GGCAGACGGCAGAGCGGGCGTGGGACGAGGGCAAGGAGGCGCTTGCTGCGCACTTCTTGACGCCCATCGACCCAATGACCGGCATGCGACAGATCGTGCTCATCAACCCCTACCGACAGGAGCCGACCGATGAGTGAGTACGTCAGCCCGAAGATCGCTAGTCACCTGCGGAACCTCGCGCGGGACGTGGCCTACACCGAGGGTCACGCATCCGTGATGCGGGCCGCCGCTGACCGCATCGAGTCGCTGGACGCCGAGCGGGATGGGTATCGCGCGCTGAGCCGGAACCACAACGCGGATGCGGTGGCCCAGAGGGGACGTGCCGACCGTGCGGATGCCCGCCTCGCCCGCGTGACCGACGACAGCATGCTCGAGCGGATCGCGCCGCTGATCGCGGACATGACAGCGTGCGGGCACTGTGACGGCTCATGCGGACAGTGCCGAGAGGACGCCCGGCGAGTGCTCGCCACGATCCGCGCCGTCGCCGCAGACTCCGAAACGGTAGTCAACCGCGACGACGACGGAAAGGTAGTCGCCGCAGACGAGCAGGAGGCCCCCAATGCGTGACCCGCACCGTCTCCTCCTGGCCGTCCTCTACGTCCTCACCCCCATCGGTTACGGCATGGCTCTCGGCTACCACGTCGCGAAACAGGTCAGGGCAGCCATCACGGGAGGGAGACGGTGAGCCGCGGATTCGACATCGCGTTCGCCGCAGAGCACATCCTCGACGGACACACCGGCAACATCGATCAGGCGATCGCATGCCTAGACCACCTCGAAGGCACGAAGAGCGACTGGCGTATGGCAGCCGCTTACCTTGCCTGCTCCATCTCCGCGAACAAGGCGACAGCATCCGACAGGGCGGCAGTGCTCGCGCTCAGCCAGATCAAGACTGCGCTCGCCGGATACCAGGCCGCGAAGGAGGCGTGATGAGCGACACCACCGAGGATGCGCAAGACGTGCTCCAACAGATGGCAGAACAGAACGAACAACAGCACAAGGAGACACCGGCATGACCACACTCCTCGAAGCAGTCGATGCGCTCACGAAGCGTTGGTCGCACCGAGTCGACCAAGGCGAACGAACCACCATCGTCCGCCACCGGCCCAGGCTCACCATGCTCGAGGACGCGATCCTCACGTCCACGAACAAGGACGGCGGGGGTGCGCTCGCGAGAGAGCGCGACATCCTCAACACCACCGCCACGCAGATGCTCCTCGACTACCGCAGGCACATCAACCGCATCGCGTCCAAGCTCGACGTGCCAGCCGGCCAGCCCATTAGCACACTCCGAGCCTGGTACGCCGCCTCCCTCGCGAAGATCACCAACGATGCGTGGGAAGCGGAATACATCGACACGTTCACCAGATGGGCGACGGAGATTGACAACCTCCTCAACCCGCCCCAGCAGGTCACCATCGAGCAGGCATGCCCCATGTGCGAGGCGGCATTCTTCACCGACAAGACCGACAAGACACTCAAGCCGTGGCCGCTCCGTGCCAGGAAGTGGGATATCCGGCAGCACGGCACCGACAAGGCCGACGCATCCTGCATCGTCTGCAACGCAACATGGGACGGGCTCACCGCAATCCGTGAACTCGCATACGAACTCGAACAGCGCGGATCAGGAAACACGGCCGCAGTAGTTGCATAACCGGCACAGATAGCGCATACTGGTACCACCTCCTACAGCCATATCGTTTTCCGGCTGTACTACACGAAACCCCCGAACCCTTACCCAAGGGTCTCGGGGGTTTCGTCATGTCCGGGCCAGGTACCCGGCAACAAAGCTTCCCCGGCTGCACGACTAACTACACCGATATGAGTGCGTGGCATGACCGGGGATTCAACGTGTCGGGCATTACCCGACCGAAGCGGATGGCATCCGTTGTTCCAAATGCCCGCGCAAGAGTCGGCTAGTCACCGGCGCTGACCCCTTCGGGGGCGTGAGCGTGAGTGCTGCACGGGGACTTAGCTGTCCTGCGATCCCAGCGCCGCCTGACCGCGGAGTATGGCGCGCCCCGTGTAGAGCCGGTGAGGGGTTGCACGCGACCGGCACCAAACTTCCGCCCCAAGCACCGGGCGGACCCAACGTGTGCGGTATCCGTCGCTGCGGACGCGATACCGCACACCCCTTACCGCAGACAAGGGAGCCCCACAGTGCAGGCAGAAGACCTCGCCAGGAACGACCGGTTCATGGCCGACGTTCAGGCCGGCACGTACGCGTCCGACCTCGCCGTCAAGTACGGCAAGTCTGAGACGTTCGTGAAGACCGCGCGCAGACTCGTGCAGTACGCTGCCGAGAACAACGCGCCCGCCGTCACGACCACCGTCGAGGAAGCATCAGACGGCACCCGCACTGTTGAAGCGATCCGCGACCGGCCCGTCACACTCGCCGACGCACGCGACTGGATCACCGCATCCGGCGACAACCCCGACGACTACCGACTCTCCATCCGCTCCATCGCATACGGCCGCGACATGTTCTCCAACCGCATGTCCGCAACACCGATCCCTGGACGCGACCGCAGCAACACCGAGCCGACCGCCGACTTCATCGAGCGCATCAAGTCGTTCACGTACACGCCCGTCAAGCACAACGCGCGCAACGAATCCCTCGTCATCGTCCCCACCGACCTGCAACTCGGCAAGGTCGACTGGAACGGCGGCACCGACGACACGCTCGCCCAAGTCCTCGCCTCGTTCCACAAGGCAGCCGACATCGCGCGCGTGCAGAAGCCCGCCGAGATCGTCATCGTCGACGCCGGCGACATCATCGAGAACATCTACAGCACCAGTTCTCAGCTCGCGACGAACGACATCGACCTGCCCCAGCAAGTGTCGAAGGCGATGGAAGTGATGCTCGAGGGCATCAAGATCCTCGCACCCCACGCGCCGAGCATCCGGTACGCGGCCGTCTCGTCGAACCACGGCGCGCACAGGCTCGGCCCGAAGTCGCCCGCTGGTGACGTGCACGCCGACTACGGCATCGCAATCGCACGCATCCTGCAAACCTCACTCAAGCTCAACGAGGCCGCGTTCGGGCACGTCACCGTGCAAATCCCCGACCCGTACATGGAATCCCTCGCATTCGAGACATCCGGCACGCACATCGGAGTCGTCCACGGCCACCAAGCAGGCAACGCCGACAAAATCGGCGACTGGTGGAAAGGCCAAACGCACGGCAACATGCCCACCGCCGACGCCCGCATCCTCATCGCCGGACACTTCCACTCACTCCGGGTGCAGCAGTCCGGTGACGCACGCTGGATCATGGTCGGCCCCGCATCAGACCGCGGCTCCTCATGGTTCACGAACCTCAAGGGCGAATCATCCAAGTCCGGCATGATGTCGTTCCTCACGTCACGCAACGAATGGCGCGAACTACGCATCCTCTGATGTTCACTGCACAGCGAACACGTCGAGTCGGTCGAACATTCGGGAGGCGCGCATGTCAGCCACAGACAACGCCACCCCATACATCGACGCCGCCCTCCGAGACAACGACGAAGACGGCCCCGACGACCGACACCTCATCGCCTGGGTCGCAGTCGGCCTCTACGAATCACTCGACCCAGACGAGCCCGCATACCTCGGAGTCGACGGCAACGGCAACAGCGCAACACACGTTGGCCTCCTCGAGATGGGCAAGCGCCTACTCACCGAATGAGGCACGACCAACACGACCGGTGGAGATGCCCGGTCTGCGCGACACTCTGCGCCGTCCCATCACTCGCCCGCGAACACTGCAAGGAGCCGTGATGAACACGTGCGACTGCGACGACACCGACCAGACATGCGGGAACGTGTGCGACGGGCGATCGAACAACTGAGGTGGGACGTGCGAGTCTGCTCGATCGCTGGCTGCCCCGAGATATACCCCCGCGACCAGGGCTCCCGATGCGTCAAGCATCGCAGGGAGGCCGACCGGGCAAGGGGTGACAGGGGCTACTCAAGCAGAGGGCACCGCTACTTCCGCGAGCAAGTGCTCGTGCGCGATCCAGTGTGCGCCCTCTGCAACGCGGCAGAAGCCACCGTCGCTGACCACTACCCGCACTCGAGGCGCGAACTCATCGACGCTGGACTCAACCCGAACGACCCGCAGTACGGTCGCGGCCTGTGCGTCAGATGCCACAACCGCGAGACCGCACAGCACCAACCAGGCGGCTGGCATCAGGGGTGACACAGAGGGTCATAAGGGGTGGGGGATGACCCCATAACTCCGGACTATGGATAGCCGCCGGGGAGGACAGAAAAACCCGCGAGGGGTTCAAAACGTTTCCAAACCCGCCGAAAATCCGGCCTGATCTGACCCCCGCGCAACGCGGCGTGAGGTGATTCTGATGGTTTCTGGTGGCCCTCGTGCCCGTTCTGGTCCTGCTCCTGATCCTCTGTCGCGTACGTCGTTGACGAAGGGTCGCGAGTTCGTTGAGCTGCCCGCTGACGGGTGGGATGGTGCCGCTCCTGAGTGGCCGTTTCCTGAGTCTCCGGGCGCTGGCATGTGGGCTGATGTGTGGCGTAAGCCGCAGGCTGCGATGTGGTCTCGCCTGGGCCTGGCGGATCAGGTCGCCGCGTATGTGGTCGCCTATCTCGAGTCGGTTGCTCCTGAGGCGTCGGCTGGTCTGAAGACGGCTGTGTTGCGCATGGAGACTGAGCTTGGGATTTCTGTTGCTGGTATGCGGCAGAACGGTTGGACGATCGGTTCGGCTTCTGCCCCGATCGAGTCTCCTGCTGCGAAGTCTGGCCGGCGCACGTCGACCGGTACTTGGCTTGAGGGCGTGACTGTTGAAGGGGCCTAGCTACACGGTTCCGGCGCGTACACAGACTCTCGGCTATCTCGGTATGGCGTGGATTGAGGCGCACTGTGTAATCCCTGATGGGGATAACGCTGGTGACCCGTTCGTGCCGTCTGTGGAT
>DGBM01000121.1:10195-12796 GCA_002384765.1 Demequinaceae bacterium UBA4004 | reverse complement strand
ATTATCCCTGATCCGAGGGGCATTTCCACGTCACGACGACCCCTCAACACCCAACCCCATCGGTGGATCAAGGTTTAGCGATCCACGAGACCGCACGTGTCAGTCCAGCCGCGGTCGTGGGGAATGTGGCCGCGGTCTCCAACGCGCCGTTCGCGGCGCTGACGACCGCGACGGTATGCGTGCGCGAGTGGGTGTCCACACCGATGACATAGGTGTAGGTGTTTGCGACGATCGTCATGGTGACGCTGATCCTTTCCTTTGGGTGACGTCGCCGATGGTCGGCGTCGACCCGGGTGAAGGTCACTCCGACGCAGTCCTGTAACGGGCCACAACCGGGAACGGTCGGGCAGGCTTCTTATCAGGCCATCGCAGTGGGCCGGGTCGGCGTCGGCCCCCTGCCCGAACGGACAGATCCCGGGCAGAGCACTTCGCAACGAGGAGGCCGGGCGATTCACGAGTCACGATCGAGCAGGAGCGCCAACACCAACCCTGCCAGCCAGCCCCAGGCCAACCAAGGAAAGACTTACAAGCGATTCAGTACGAACCGAGGGCCCGGTCCACATGGACCGGGCCCTCGGTTCGTGGGGGGCTAACAGCACCTACGCGCCGAGCTCTCCGTCCGAGCTGAAGACCAGCCCGACGGCGATCTCGCCCTGACGTAGCGCGGTCTTGGTGAGCGGGCCGCCCGCATCGAGCGACGAGAAGTCGGTCACGTCGAGGCCGTAGACCTCCTCCAGGCCGATCTGGCAGAAGGTGCGCTCCGGACACTCCGGCGGGCCTCCAAGCGAGATGCCGGCGCAATTGGCGGCAAGTTCGCTCAGTGACGTCACGCCGTACTGGTCGGAGAACGCGGTGGTCACGGCGAACGCATTCTGGTCCTGTGCAGCAGCGGGCTCGCCAAAGACGACGCCGAAGTCGGCGAATCCGTCCAGGGCGGCCTTGGTCACCGCAATGTCGCCGGAGGCCACCGCCGGGGCGTCGGCGCCGTTGAGCGAACGGTTGATGAACTCTGCGGCCGTCGCGGCATACTCGGGGACCACGTCCACCTCGCCCGACACGAGCGCGGGCAGGTAGGTTTCGCGGTTGCCGATGGTGCGCACGGTGGCGTCATATCCGGCGTCGCGCAGCACGGCCGCATAGATTTCCGCAACCGTGATGTTCTCCGAGAAGTTCGCCGAGCCCACGACGGTCGAGCCGCTTCCCTGCATCGGAGCGGTAAGGCCCTCATCGGTCACGAACTTCGCCGCGACCTCGGCGGACGTCTGGCGGTCGATGTCCACGGCCTTGTTCAACTGAATCAGGGTGGGGGTGTCCAGGGCGGCCGAGACCGTGTTGACGGCCGCCATGACCGCGCCGTCCTCCGCGGTCGTCGCGTTGACGGCGGGGACGATGTTGTCCGAGTTCTGCAGCATCATGTCGTCAGCGAGAACGACGATGCTGTCGCCCGGAACGGGCAGGCACTGCTGGGCGGTAGCGGTCGCGGGCTCCGTGGTGCCCGACGCGCTGGTGGTGGAACTGGACGAATCCGACGTGCCTGCGGAACAACCGGCCAAGAACAGGGCCGATGTGGCGAGAGCCGCCAGGGGTGCAAGACGGGTGTGCATGATGCTCCTCGTGTGTGGTCAAACCGGTCAAGAGAAGTAACTCACTTGGGACGCTTAATGTTCCCTTGCTCTTCCTGCCAAGGCTTCGGGGCCGTCCGCGGCGCGGGTGGACTAGGCCGATACCAGCGGTGTCGCGCGTAACGGCGCGGGTGTGAGCCGACGTTGCAGGGCGCCCATGCCAGCATCGACCGCCAGTGTGAGTGCGGCGACCAGCGCGCCGCCGGCGAGCACCTCCCCATGCCGTTGCGTGGCCAGTCCAGTGTTGATGATCACGCCCAAGCCCCCGCCTGCCACGAGTGCGGCGAGAGGAACCGTTGCCACGGTCTGTGACGCGGACGTGCGCAGGCCAGCGGCAATGAGCGGCCAGGCAAGCGGGAGTTCCACACGCGTGGCGACCTGGAGACGCGTCAGTCCCTGGCCCAAGGCGGCCTCCCGCACGTCGGCGTCGACGTCCGCCATCCCCGTGAATGCATTCGTGAGAATCGGGGGAAACGCGAAGATGGCGGCCGCGATGATGACGGCGCGGTTGCCGAACCCGATGGCCGATGCGGCGAACAGCGTCAGCAGCGCCAGTGTGGGCATGGCGCGGGAGACGTTGGACAGGGCGACCGTCAGGCCGCCACCGCGGCGCACATGGCCGAGCGCGATGCCGAGGGGCAGTGCGGTCAGCGCCGCGATGCCTACGGCCGCGAAAGACATGTACAGGTGCTCGATCGTCAGGGCGAAGATCGAGTCGTTCGCAAACTTCCAGCCGCCGTCGAACGTGGGCCGGGTCAGCCCGTGCTCTCCCGTCCAGTTGACGCCGGTGGAGATGTAGTCCCACGCCTCGGCCCAGATGCTCACGCCGCCCTCCTGCGCCGCGCCCATGGCATGGCCGCCCGCGCGGCCGCCATGATTGCGAGGTCAAGCACGAGCGCCAACGCCAGGCAGAGGATCACACTGGTCGCGATCTGCGCGCGGTAGTTGGACTGGAAGCCGCGGAACATGAGTTGGCCCA
>DGBM01000121.1:7043-10182 GCA_002384765.1 Demequinaceae bacterium UBA4004 | reverse complement strand
AGCAGCCGCAACCGCGAATAGCCGAGGCCGCGCGCCGCGTCCACCACGTCACGATCCACTCCCTCAAGCCCGGCGATGATGTTGCGCACCAGCACGAGCAAGGCGTAGACCACGAGCCCGATCAACACGGTGGTGCGGCCGATGCCGGTGAACGGGACCAGCAAGGCGAACAGGGCGAGCGAGGGAATCGTGTAGAGCACGCCCGTGAATCCCAAGATGGGGCGTGTCAGCCACCGCACATTGCGGGCCAGCACCGCGAGGGGGAAGGCGATCGCGAGCGCAATGGCGACGGCCTCGAGCGTGAGCGTCGTGTGAATCGTGAGTTGGTGGCTCAACTCGGTCCAGTTGCTTTCCACGTAGCGCCAGGAAAGCCACGGATTGGGCGGGGCGTCGTCCATCTGCCCCACCCTAGTCGCCGAGGCGACTTGCCTGCCCTGTACGGTAATTCGCATGGCCGGCACCGACATCGTCTTTGACAGCGTGCGTAAGTCGTATCCCGACGGCACGCACGCGGTGGAAAGCCTCAGCCTCGAGGTGCGCGGCTCCGAGGTGCTCGCGCTGGTGGGACCCTCCGGCTGCGGCAAGTCCACGACACTGAGAATGGTGAACCGACTGGTGGAGCCCACAGCGGGGGTGATTTCGGTGGGTGGGACCGATGTCATGTCCCAGAACCCCGTTCAGCTTCGACGCGGCATCGGCTACGTGATCCAGCACGTGGGACTTTTCCCTCACCGTACGGTCCAGCAGAATGTCGCCACGGTGCCCGGGCTGGTGGGATGGGAGAGGGACCGCACCGCACAGCGGGTGCAGGAGCTGCTCACGCTCGTGGGGCTCGACCCGGACACCTATGCGGACCGCTACCCGCACGAGCTGTCGGGCGGCGAGAGGCAACGCGTGGGCGTCGCGAGGGCCCTCGCCACGGAGCCGCCCGTGTTGCTCATGGACGAGCCGTTCGGTGCGGTGGACCCCCAGGGCCGCAGGCGGCTCCAGAAGGAGTTCGCGGCTCTGCAACGCAATCTCGGCACCACCGTCATCATGGTGACGCACGACATCAGGGAGGCCGTGCTGCTCGCGGACCGCATTGCCGTGTTGTCCAAGGGCGCCGTGGTCGAGCAACTGGACACCCCAGAGGGCGTGACCCAGTCGCCTGCCAACGACTTTGTCGCGGACTTTGTGGCCGATTTCGGAGACTGACCTACTCGGGTTTGTCCTCGTGCTGCTCGGCATCGGGCGACGCGTCAGTCTTCACCGAGCGGGACCCTTTCGAGCGCAGGCTCGGTGTCTTCGAGCGTAGGTTCGGCGCCAGGGCCGAACGATGTTCGTTGACCCGCTCGAGCCGGTCTCGCCACGATGCCCGCCACCACGCGACCTTCTCGCCTCGTTCGTGCGCCGCGACTCGCTCAAGTCGCTCTTGCGCCTGCAGGATTTCCCGCCTGCGTCGCCTGCGCTGGCCCGACGTGATGATGTAGTAGAACGCCACGCCGAGCCCGAGGATCACCACGATGACGAGCAGGGGCGCGAAGATGGCGAGCAGGCTCAGGGCCACCGACGTGGCATCCTCCGCGAAGGAGGCCACGGGCGCACCGGTGCCTCCGGTGGAGGCGTTGACTGCCGGTCGCGACGTGGCCTTGCCGGTGTGCACCACCAGCGCAATCACGGCTCCGACGATGCCAGCGACCATCGGGTTGTCGGTCCAGAACTGGCCCGCGTCCAACTCCGCAGCCGAGGCGCTCGCGGCGAAGATCACTCCGCCGACGAGCGGGCGCACCGCGGTCTGGATGAGGTCGTTCACGTGGTCGACGCCCGGGATCTTGTCCAGCACCAACTCCGACGCGAGCAACAGCAGCGCGATGATGATCGTGGGCCACTCCTGCAACCACATGAGGTTCTCGGGGAGCTCAATGAAGGTGGTGAAGCGGGCAAAGATGCCTACCAACACCAAGGGGATGAACGCATTGAGTCCCGCTGCAGCGGACAAGCCCACGCCGGTCAGTGCGGCGATCACTCGGTCCTCCCGGGTGTACGTACGTGAATCACGCCCTCACGATAGCCTGTTCAGCACCGCCAAGCGTGAGGCTCGAAGACGGACGAAGGCCCCCGACACTGTTGCCGAGGGCCTTCGCAGGGGGTGGCTAACGGGACTTGAACCCGCGGCCCCCGCGACCACAACGCGGTGCTCTACCAACTGAGCTATAGCCACCATCGGCCCGAGGGCCAGCGAAAAGTGTACCGCGAGGCGCGCGTCGTCGTGCACGCGCCCGCCTGCACCCCGGTTCCTATGCCGACGGGTCGGGGTGTGCCTCGGTCACGGCGGCGGCCGCCGCCTTCGCGGTATCCGAGTCCGGCCCGGGCTGCGGGGCAAAGATCGCTTCCCGGTAATACCGCAGCTCTTGAATGGAGTCTGCAATGTCGCCGAGCGCGCGGTGCCCGCCGGTCTTCTCGGGCGAGTTGAAGAACACCCGCGGGTACCAGCGACGCACGAGTTCCTTGATGGAACTGACGTCCACGACGCGGTAGTGCAGCAGATCCATCAGCTCCGGCATGTCGCGGTCGAGGAACGCCTTGTCCATGCCCACGGTGTTACCAGCGAGAGGCGGGCGGGACCCCTTGACCTGCGCAGAGATGTAGTCGATCAGCAGTTGCTGGGCGTCCTCCATTGTCAGGCCGCCGTCAAGCTCGGGCAGGAGCCCGGACTTGACGTGCATCTGGCGCACAAAGTCGGTCATGACCTCCACGGCATCTTTGGGCGGCTTGATGACGACGGACACGCCCTCGCCAAGGGGATGAAGGTCCGCATCCGTCACGATGCACGCAACTTCGATGAGGGCGTCGGTGGTGAGGTCGAGTCCTGTCATTTCGCAGTCGATCCAGACCAAGGGTGCATCGGGCATGGCTCTTACTGTAGAGGCAACATGTGACGTCGTCGGCGCCGACGCGGCGTGGTTCGTGCGCTACCAGCGGCCGCGCGTGTACTGGGGCGGGTAGGTGGCGTCGGCGCCCAACTCGGCGGCCCACCGCTGCGGCAAGTGTGGCTCGCGCAGGAACTGGCGCGCCACGAACACCGCGTCGGCCTTGCCCTCGGCCACGATCTCCTCGGCCTGCTCGGCGTTGGTGATCTGGCCCACTGCGGTGGTGATGA
>DGBM01000121.1:543-6930 GCA_002384765.1 Demequinaceae bacterium UBA4004 | reverse complement strand
CGGCGCGCTGCCGCTCCGAAGTCGGCCACGATGTCGGCAATGCCTTGCGCGTCGAGTTCGACGGGCGCTTCGTACCCCGGGAAGGCGATGGCCGAAGGCGCGACGGTTTGCCACCCGCCGTCGCTGAGGGGGACGGTGCCCTTGCCGGACCAGTCGCGATACGTGGACGCCTTGCGGCCCGCGTGCTGCAGCTGGATGGCGGGCACTGCCCCTTGACCCCGAATGAACTCGGTCACGCGGGTCCACGCGTCACGCTGTTCGCGGTTCCAGATGCCGGTGCACCACGGGGTAATGCGGCCCTCGGGGCTCACGGCGGTGGCCTCCGCCATGACGATGCCGGCTCCGCCTTGCGCGAAGGCGCCGAGGTGCACCAGGTGCCAGTCCGTGACGACGCCGTCCCGGCCCTCGCACGAGTACTGGCACATGGGGCTGACCCAGACGCGATTGCGGGCTGTCATGGAGCGCAGGGTGAGCGGGGAAAACAGTGCAGAGGCCATGTGTCCATCCTGGCGCACTCGGCAGGGTGCTCGCGCGCCACTGGTCCCAGCCGTCGCAGGACCTCGGCCACGTCGGCACCATCCAACGCATCCGATCAGGCGAACAGGCATCGGTCCGGCCCTCACCGGCCCGCTGCCCAGCCCCTTTGACGATCCGCGCGAGGCTTGAAAGCCTGGAGATGCCTGCCGAGGCGGTGGGTTCTCGCTGACCGCAAGGACGGCAGACATGGCAACGCATCGCACCGTGAGGGCATCCCTGGTGGGGACGATGGCGGTATTGGCCGCCTTCTCCCTGAGCGGATGCGGTTCGAACCCGGTGGACGATGCCGTAGAGAACGCGGTGGACGACGCTGCGGAGAACGCCGTCGAAAAGGCCGTGGAACACGGGGCCAGCGATGGCTCGAACGGCGACGTCAACGTCGACATCGGCAACGATGTGGCCGTCCCGGACAGCTTTCCCTCCGATTTCCTGCTCCCCGAGGGAACTCTGGTGGCCGCCGTCTCCATCGACGAGGGCACGCAGTTGCACTACGACATCGACGACCCCGCGGTGGCCGAGGACGTCGCCGCGCACTTTGCGTCCGACGCCGCGTACGAGGAGACCCTCAACTCCACCGTGGGCGGGATTTGGAACTGGACGTACACGAGCGACCACGACAGCGTGACCATCGGGCTGATTCCGGATGACCCGGCCTCGCAGATGAGCTACCTCGTTGTGCCGATATCGAGCTAGGTCCGGGACGACACCGGGACTCAGGTCCTACGTGGCTCGAGTGCCGGGGCCGATGGGAAGGTGGACAGCACACAGAGGTGAGGCGTTCCGGCGCGGCGCCGGGCGCAGGGGGTTCACAGTCCAGGAGGTGGGCGGGGCCATGAGTTCGGCGATGGATCATGCGAAATTGATCGAGGCGATGGCCGACGGGATGTACGTGGTGGACCGCACCAGGACCATTACCTTGTGGAACGGCGCGGCCGAGCGCATCACGGGCTACGACGCGGCAAGCGCCGTGGGGCGGCGATGTGGGGATGGCATGCTCAACCACATCGACGAGTCAGGCGCTCCCATGTGTGGCACCCACTGCCCACTGCTGGCGACCATGGAAGACGGACAGACGCGAACGGCGCGTGTCTACGCGCATCATCGCGACGGCCACCTGGTGCCGGTGCGGGTCACCGCGGGAGTCCTGAGGGATGAGTCGGGCGAGGTTGTGGGGGCGGTGGAGACGTTCGCCGATGACTCTGCCTTGGCGGCGAGCGAGAAGAGGCTGGAGGAGACCGAAAATCTCGCCATGACGGACCCCTTGACGGGACTGGGAAACCGTCGCTTCATGAATCAACGCCTCGCCGAGCGCCTCAGTGTTGCAGGCCCCCAAGGCAAGTTCGCCGTCCTTGTTGTCGACCTCGACCACTTCAAGACCATCAATGATTCTCACAGTCATGCCACCGGCGATGACGTTCTAGGTGTGGTGGCTCGCAGTCTCAGCACGATGGTGCGGACCGGCGATGACGTCACCCGATTCGGCGGCGACGAGTACGTCATCATCACCGGTCCCATGTCGGAAGATGCTCTTGAGGCGTTTGCCACCAGGGTCTGCATCGCCGTCAACAAGTCCTGGATCAAGGACGGACCCTCACGCGTGCCCGTCACCGCCTCCGTCGGCGCGACCCTGAGCCGCGAGACGGACACACCCGAAACCCTGGTATTGCGGGCCGACCGGGCTCTTTACGAGGCAAAGCGAAGCGGTCGAGACACTTTTGCCCTCTCTCCACCAGACCTCAGGGCGTTGGTGGACGACGGCCGTCGCTGACGGTGTCCCCGGCAGTGCCCCCGGCAGCAGTGCCCCCGGCAGGATTCGAACCTGCGACCATCGGATTAGAAGTCCGGTGCTCTATCCAGCTGAGCTACGAGGGCCAAGGCCCCGCGAGGAGCCAGTACCAGGGTAGCGGCGCGCGGAAGTGTGAAGTCGACGGCACGGTAGCCTCTTGCCACACGCGTGAGGAGGCAGACTAGCGACATGGACTTCAGACCCATCAAGACGTGGTCGTACCCAGGCGCACTTCTCGATGCGCTGACGGACACCCGCCGTGTGGTCGTCGATGTGCAGATGCCGCTACCCACGGGTCGCGAGCACGAGGCGAACGCCCTCATGGAGCAGATGGTCGATCAACTCGATCACCACTTGATTCCGCGCGTCCGCGAGGAGGCCTCGCCCGCGATTGTCGTGGTGGGCGGGCCCACCGGCGCGGGCAAGTCCACCGTCGTCAACGCCTTGCTGGGGGAGACCCTGACCGCGTCGGGCGTGCTCCGCCCCACCACCAAGGTGCCGCACCTGTTCCACCACCCGGTGGATGGGTCCGTGCTCGACGAGGTGTCCCGGCGTGCTTCGGTTCACGCCACCGAAGCGGTGCCCCGAGGCTTGGCGATTGTCGACAGCCCGGACCTTGACTCGGTGCGCGGCGAGAACCGGGAGGTGGCCGAGGATCTTCTTGAGGCCTCGGATCTGTGGCTGTTCGTGACCACGCCGGCTCGCTACGGCGACGCGGTCCCCTGGAATGCGCTGCGCAGGGCCACGGGCCGCGGCGCGTCGGTAGCGATCGTCCTCAACCGCGTCACGGCAGACATTGCCGCCCAGATTAGGCGAGAACTCGTGGCGAGGCTCGCGACCGAGGAACTGTCGAACCTTCCGCTCTTTGTCATCCCCGAGAACGTCGAGGCGGACATCCCGCGCGACGTTGTCGGAAGCCTCGGCAGATGGCTCGACACGGTAGCCGCTGCGTCCGTCGACACCATCGTCGAGCGCACACTTCACGGCGGCATCGAGTCACTCAAGGTGTGGCTTGAGGAGCTGGCGGAGCACATGGACGACCAGGCGGCCGCGGCAAAGGAAGTGCGGGCCGAGGTGCGCCGATGCGCGGCGAAGGCCGAGGTGGGCGACGGCGAGAACTGGCATCAGGCCGTCGGCAAGGGCCCCGTCGAGGCGCGCTGGCGCCAGGCCACCGCTGAGCGCGGGCCGCTCTTCCGGGTAAGCAACAGCTTGTGGGTGAAGCGGCGCAGCGCCCGCGAGGCTCGCGACGCGACGTTGGTGGAGATTCACGCGGACCTGCTTGCCGCGGTCGAGGCGGCGCTGGCGCATGCGGCAGCCTCCGCGACCGATCGCATGATGGCGTCACTGAAGTCTGCAGACGGGGGTGTGGGTCCCTGGCTCGCCGAGCAACGCGACCCTCGCGATGCTCGTGTGGTGCGTGAGCGTCGCGCCGCCGACGCCGCACGCAACTGGCTCGACTCCTGCGAGAACCTGGCCGCCGAACTGCCTCACGCTGCCGGCGGCATCGCGGTGGTGGGCAGACAGGGGTTGGCCACCACCCTGGCATCGGCCGCAGTGGGCGTGGAGCCCGCGAGTGCCGTGCTGGCCGTACTCGTCAAGGACACCTCTACCGAGGCCATCGCTGCTGCGCGCGAAGCCCTTGCCACGGCGCGCCGGTTTGTCATCAACAAAGAGGCTCTGGACATGATGAAGCCGACCGACCTTGCGTCGCTCAGCACGGACGCGTCGTCCAAGGTGCGATTGCGCCGCGCCGAATTGCGGGCCTTGCTGTGAGCCCCACGTTCCAGGAACTGCCGCCTCGCACCGAGACCACGCAGTTGCAGGCCCGAGTAGACCGGCTCAAGGCGTCGATGGAATGGGCCGCGGAGGCCATCGATGCCGATGTGCGCGATGAGGTGTGGCGCACCATCAAGCGGTGCGACGAGCGGCTCGCGTTGGGCGTGGATCACACGATAGTCGCCCTCGCCGGTGGTACGGGCTCCGGAAAGTCGAGCCTGTTCAATGCGGTCGTAGGCACCGACTTTGCGGTCGTGGGGGTGGCGCGGCCCACCACCGCCGAGGTATCAGCGGCCGTCTGGGGGGACGCGGAGGAACTGCTCGCGTGGTTGGGTGTGGACGCCGACCGGCGACTGATCTTTGACGGCGGAGCGGAGATGGACGGCGTGGTGCTTCTTGACCTGCCCGACCACGACTCAATAGACCTGGCCAATCGTGACACCGTTGACCGGGTAGTGCCGCTTGCGGACCTGATCGTGTGGGTGGTGGACCCGCAGAAGTACGCCGACCACGCCCTGCATTCCGCATACCTCAAGGTGGCTTCGGATCACGGGCAGCCGTCGCTGATTGTGCTCAACCACGTCGACAGGCTGAGCGAAGCGGACGCTGCGACGGTGTCCAAAGACCTTGCGCGTCTGGTCATAGAAGAGGGAATCGATGACGCTCCCGTGATGCGCGTGAGCGCCCGGACGGGCAAAGGCGTCCGTGCCTTGCGTGGCGAGATTGCGGGTGCTGCGGCGACCCGCTCCGTGGCTGCCGAGGCCGTCCGTGCGGACCTGGTGGCTGCGGGCCGGGCTCTGGAGGGGGGCCTTGCGCGTGACGCGGACCCCGAGCTGCCCGATGTCGACGGACTCGTGGCGGCGTGCGCGCGGGCCGCGGGAGTCGAGGCAAGGGCCGACGCCGCGGCCGCGGTCGCGGCCGGCAGGTCGGCGACCGTTCCGGACTCGTTGGGCGCGTCCCTGGCCGCCATCGAACAAGTGCGCCTCGAGTGGATTGACGCGGCCACGGTCGGCCTGCCGCTCGCATGGCGGATCGTGATGGACGACGCCGTGGTCCCGGCTGCCGTGCTCGCGGAGGAGATCGAAAGATCCCTGAACGCCGTGACCTGGCCGCCCGTCGTGTCGCCGAAGGGCCTGCGAGGGCTGGCGTCGCGCGCGTCGAACGGTCGGGCGGCGGGCCGCGTGGTGCGCACCCTGGGGCGCGAGGCCATCATGTCGGCTGTGGTGCCACACGTGGTCGATCCGACCGACCTGATTCATCAGGCCTATCGCAACCTCGACGAACTCACCGAACTGTTGTAGCCCTACTCAGCATCGGCACGCGGCGGTCCCACCGCACGCAGCGACGCGTCGTGCCCAGGCTGCTGCCACGGCTCGCCTCCACCGCCGGGACACGTGGCGACCGCACCGATCCGGGTTCGCATCCACAGTGGACGGACGCCGCGACTGCGGCAACGCAAGCGAGGAGGATGCAATGAACGATCTCACGATGACGGTGGCCGGCTGGGTCGCCACCGAGCCACGGCACGTGGTGGGCCCGACGGGCACCCGCCTGACGAGCTTCCGGTTGGCTTCCACGAGTCGCTACCTGGACCGTGACAAGGGCGAATGGGTGGACGGTCACACGGAGTGGTTCACGGTGCGCGTATTTCGGGGGCCGTCGATCACGGTGAAGGACTCGATCGAGAAGGGGCAGCCCGTGGTGGTGCAGGGCCGATTCCGTACCCATGAGTGGGAATCGGACTCGGGGCCGCGCACCGACCTCATCATCGACGCCACCAGCTTGGGACATGACCTGACGCGCGGCGTCGCGAAGTTTACGCGCGCCACCGGCGACGCCTCGCTGGAGGACCCGCGCTCGCGCGTGACGGCAGGCGGGGAAGGCGATGCGGAAACCGACGGCGAGATCGACGTTGCGGACGAGCCGGACGAGGTGGGGGTCGCGGCTTAGGCGCTGCACCCCGGGCGGGGCGCCGACCCGTCGACCGCCCCGCCGCAGGTGTCGGCTGGATTGCTCCACTCATGGACCGCGTAGGCTTGTACCCGGTTCTGGCGACCCCGAGTTGCCTCGTCTACAACATTCGGAGCGGTAGTGGCTGAGTTCATCTACACCATGTACAAGGCGCGCAAGGCGCACGGCGACAAGGTCATCCTCGATGACGTCACGCTCTCATTCTTGCCGGGCGCCAAGATCGGCGTGGTGGGCCCGAACGGTGCCGGTAAGTCGACGGTCCTCAAGATCATGGCGGGCCTCGAGCAGGCTTCCAATGGTGAGGCGCGGCTGAGCGA
>DGBM01000121.1:0-414 GCA_002384765.1 Demequinaceae bacterium UBA4004 | reverse complement strand
CTCTCCGGTGACCCACTTGTCCGGCGGTGAGCGACGCCGCGTGGCCCTGTGCAAGCTGCTGCTTCAGAAGCCCGACCTGTTGCTGCTCGACGAGCCCACAAACCACCTCGACGCCGAGTCGGTGCTCTGGCTTGAGCAACACCTCGCCAAGTACTCCGGCGCAGTCCTCGCCGTGACTCACGATAGGTACTTCCTCGACAACGTCGCCGAGTGGATCCTCGAGCTCGACCGCGGCCACGGCATTCCGTGGAAGGGCAACTACACCAGNNGCGGTGCAGGGCAAGAAGGACCAGAAGCTCCAGAAGCGCCTCAAGGATGAACTCGAGTGGGTGCGCTCCAACGCGAAGGGTCGCCAGACCAAGTCAAAGGCCAGGCTCACGCGCTACGAGGAGATGGCCGCCGAGGCGGACCGGA
>DGBM01000236.1 GCA_002384765.1 Demequinaceae bacterium UBA4004 | reverse complement strand
AGAGTGGTCTTGCCATGGTCGACGTGGGCGACGATGGCGACGTTGCGCAGGTCGGAGCGCACGGACATAGGGACTCTTTTCATCGATGAGGGGCGGGCTCAGAAGGGAGCCGACCCATTCTACCCGTCTCTTCGCAGTTCAGCCGCGACGGAAGCCGTTCGGCACCGGCGGAGGGTCTGGCGCACTGCCTACGGCGCGACGGAACGGTACGCGTGCGTGAGGTAGGGAAGGTCGACGGTGCCGCCGCTGTCAAGCGTGGGCACCCCGGCGAGAACCTCGTCGACGCGAGCGTCTATAGACGCCCGGCCGTCGGCGTCGGCCGCGATGTAGTAGCTGCGCGAATGCACCATCGACACCAGGGCCGCACGGGAACGCGGGCTTGTCCATGCGAAGACTCGGGACTGGAGCGACGTGAACGGCGCGCCCACGCTGGGACCGCCGTCGGCAATGAGCTTTTCCGCGACCGAGGCGTGCATGGCCTGGGTGAGGGCCGCGACCCACGGCACCGACTCGTCGCGAACGTTCCATACCAGTCCAAGGGTCCCGCCGGGACGCAGCACCCGTGACACCTCGCGGGAGGCGGCCGCCACGTCGACCCAGTGCCACGCCTGGCCGCAGACCACGGCGTCAACGCTGGCATCGGGCAGGGGGATCTCTTCGGCGGTGCCGATGCGCGCGTCAATGTCTGGCAACGCCTCGTTCAGCACGGCGAGCATGCTGGCATCCGGGTCCACGGCCACCGCGTGGTGACCCTGGGCGACCACCTGGACGGTGAGCTTTCCCGTGCCCGCGCCCAGGTCCAACACCGTCAGCGGCCCGTCGCCGAGCATCCAGGTGACGGCCGCGGCCGGATAGCCTGGGCGTCCTTGCCCATAGGCCTCAGTTGCTTCGCCAAACCTGGTGCCGTCGCGCTTCATCTAGGTACGTCACCTCATCTCACGGTGTCGCACACACCCCTGCGGCGACTCGATCCATGGTCGCCAGTCTAGGGACGCCGCCTGCCACCGGCTGAACGCGGCGTGGCCGGTCGATGCGACTGGCCCGACGGCACGCCGGCCTGCCCGCATCAGGTCTCGTCGCGGCCGTGCGCCTCAAGGAAGTCATAGAGCTCGCGGTCATCGACACCTGGGTAGGTGCCGTGCGGCAAGGGCGAGAACGTGTGGGCATGGACCCGAGCGCTCGCCCACGCCTGGCCACGCCACCGCGCCACCAACTCGTCGTCCGGTGCCCGGCAGCAGTTGAGATCGGGGCAGCGGGACGTGGCGCGGTTGAGGGTTTCCCGGCCTCGGAACCACTTCGATTCCGCGTAGGGCACTCCGAGCGTGATGGAATACTCGCCCGCTGTTCCGCTGCCCGTCTGCGTCGACTCGAAGAAGGTCCCGACGGGCGTGTCGGTGTACTGGTGGTACTCGGTGGTGCGCGTGACCCGCGCGAACGCCTGCCTGGCGCTCCAGTGCCGACACACGATTTCGCCTTCCATCGAGCCCGTGACATCCACGGGGAGCGGCAGCGAGTCGTTCTCGTACGCGCGCTCGATCGCTCCGCCGCCGGTCACGCGGAGAAAATGCAGCGTGATACCGAGGCGTTCGGTGGCGAGGTTGGTGAAGCGCAACGCCGCCGCCTCGTGCGTGACGCCACAGGCGTCACGGAAGTCCTCGATCGCAATGCGGCGCTCGTCCTTGGCGCGCTGAAGGAATGCGATGGAGGGCTCCCGTGGCATGAGGCAGGCCGCGGCGTAGTAACTCGCCTCGAGGCGCTGCTTCAGGAAGTCTGCGTAATCCCGCGGATCCTCGTGACCCAGCACGATGTGTGCAAGCGCCTGGAGCGCGAGCGAGCGCAGCCCATGCCCGCCCGGAATTGAGGCTGGCGGGATGTAGATGCGGCCCTGCTCGAGGTCCAGCACGGCGCGTGCCGAATGCGGGAGGTCGTCNNACGGCCTCGTCCGCGAGGTCCTCGATATCGGGCAGGTAGTTGTTCAGTTCGCGCATCATCTGCCGCTGTTTGGTGTTCGAGCGTCGCGCCTCTTCGGGCGTGGCAATCGCCTGACGCGCCCGACGGTCAAGCTCGCGATGCAAACCCACCAGGGTCCGCAGAGTGTCATCCGGCATGCTCCGCGACGGCCTCACGTCGGGCAGCCCGAGCTCGCGGTAGGCGGGGCTTGCCTGCGCATGTTCGAGTGCGATTTCGAGCGCTGCGCGTTCGTCGGGGGCCGATGCGTCGAGCACCTCCTGCAGCGGCACCCCCAGCCGATCGGCGATCGCGCCCAGCAGCGACAGTCGCGGTTCGCGGCGCCCGTTCTCTATCAACGACAGTTGGCTTGCGGCAACGCCCACGTCGGCGCCAAGTTGTTCGAGAGTGAGGCCGGCGGCGGTGCGAAAGTGGCGCACCCGCCGACCGAGTGTGGCGAGATCTGTCATATTTGCCCCATCGGCAATTTTGGCGAAACTTTCGCCCACAATCTAGCACCAGATGCCCGCAAACCGGCCTAGCCTGCAAAGGAGAGCCACTCCCCACCACTCCAGGAGACGCCATGACCGCCACCGCTCACTCGGATCTGGCCGCGGTAAGCGCACCAGCAAACGCCGACCCCCGCATCGTCGCCTGGGTCGCCGAAAAGGCTGCCCTGACCAACCCGGACCGCGTCGTCTGGTGCGACGGCTCGCGCGCCGAATATGAGGGCTTGATGGGGCTCATGGTGAGTCACGGCACCATGATCGCCCTGGACCCGGAACGTCGCCCCGACAGCTACCTCGCCCGGTCGGACCCCTCCGACGTCGCACGGGTGGAGTCGCGCACGTTCATCTGCTCCGAGCGGGAGGAAGACGCCGGCCCCACGAATAACTGGGGGGAACCCACGGCGATGCGTGAGACGCTCACGGAACTCTTCGACGGCGCCATGCGGGGTCGCGTGATGTACGTGGTGCCGTTCTCGATGGGCCCGATCGGCAGCCCGCTCGCGCGTCTGGGCGTGCAGATCACCGACTCGCCGTACGTGGTGGCAAGCATGCGGACCATGACGAGGATGGGCGCTCAGGCGCTCGCGCAGATCGGCCCGAACACGGCGTGGGTGCCGTGTGTCCACTCGGTTGGCGCGCCGCTCGCGCCGGGCCAAGAGGACGTCCCGTGGCCGTGCAACGAGACCAAGTACATTTCCCACTTCCCCGAGACGCGGGAGATCTGGTCCTATGGCTCCGCATACGGAGGCAATGCGATCCTCGCGAAGAAGTGCTTCGCGCTACGGATCGCCTCGGCCATTGCCCGCGATGAGGGCTGGCTCGCCGAGCACATGCTGCTGCTCAAGGTCACCACACCTCGTGGCCGGGCCTTCCACGTGGCCGCGGCCTTCCCCAGTGCATGCGGCAAGACGAATTTCGCCATGCTCGTGCCGACGCTGCCGGGCTGGACCGTCGAGACGCTCGGGGACGACATCGCGTGGATCGCACCCGGGCCGGACGGGCGCCTGCGCGCCATCAATCCCGAGGCCGGGTTCTTCGGGGTCGCGCCCGGCACCGGGCCGTCGACGAACAAGACCGCGATCGACACCCTGGAGCCCGGAGCGGTGTTCACCAATGTGGCACTGACCGACGACGGAGACGTGTGGTGGGAGGGGCTGACCGACGTGCCGCCAGAGCACCTGACCGACTGGACGGGCCAGGACTGGACGCCCGCCTCGGACGGTCCCGCCGCACACCCCAACTCCCGTTTCACCGTGCCGGCCGACCAGTGCCCCACGATCGCCCCGAGCTGGGACGACGCCGACGGAGTGGTGCTCGACGCGATTCTCTTTGGCGGACGGCGCGCGACCAACGTGCCGCTCGTCACCCAGGCGCGCGACTGGGAGCACGGCGTCTTCATGGGCGCCACCATCTCTTCAGAGCAGACCGCGGCCGCCGAAGGCACCGTGGGAAAGCTGCGCCGGGACCCCTTCGCGATGTTGCCGTTCTGCGGCTACCACATGGCCGACTACTGGGCGCACTGGCTCGACGTCGGCGAGGCGGTACGCCGCTCCGGCTCCCAGCCGCCGGCCATCTTCCAGGTGAATTGGTTCCGCAAGGACTCCGCGGGCCACTACATCTGGCCCGGCTTCGGGGACAACATTCGTGTGCTCGCTTGGATCCTCGCCCGCCTGGAGGGCGAGGTAGGAGCCGAAGAGACCCCGCTCGGACTCCTTCCCTCCCCTGGCGACATCCCCCTCGACGGACTCGACATCAGCGACGCCCAGTGGGAAGAACTGCTTCACATCGACCCGGCCTCGCAGCTCGCCGAGGCGGCGGACGCATCGGACTATCTCGACGGATTCTCCGACCGGGTGCCCGAGGCGATCCGACGCCAGCTTGCACTGCTGGTCGAGGGCCTCGAGGGCGAACAGTCCTCGTAGTCGCACACCGCGGCGCGTTCCACAGCCGCCCCACGCGTCGTCGATGACCGCCGCACACGCGCGCTGTGAAACGATGACGGCATGCAGTCCTATCGCGCCCGCAGTTCACTCGTCTGGGGCTGGCTCTCCGTCGGCCTCGGCCTCATCATGGGGATCGCCGACGTCATTGCGTCCGGGGTGGCCGGAGCGCAGGTCGGACTCGGCCTGGGTGCTGCCGTCGCCATGATCGGGACGGCCGCATACCTGAGGCCCGCCGTGGAGGTCACCCCCGACAGCGTCGTCTTCCGGAACATGGTTCACACGGCAACGGCGCCCTTCGCGCGGATTCAGGAGATCAGCATGCGCTGGTCGCTCGATGTCCGGGGGGACGACGGCAGGAAGGCTGGCGCATTCGCCGCCCCCGCCTCGCGCCGCGGCAGGACGGGCGTGTTCAGCAACGAATCTTTGGATCTTGCGCAGGGGGATGAGCGCGAGGGCAATCCCGACTCGACTGGCAGCCACGTGTTTGAGGCGTGGCAAGCCTGGACGGCCGCGCACGGCACCGAAACCGACTCGGCAACGGCATCGATTACCCGCCAACTTGACGTCATCGGCCTCGCGCTCGTGCTCGGTTCCATCGCCGCGGTGGTCTTCGCCTTCTTCGGCTGACCGCGTGGGCCGGCCTAGCCCCGGTCGGCGGTGACCCGCCCTCGCCGGTCGCGCGTGAAGACGCGGCGTCGGCGCGACGGCGGGGGAACGATGATCGTGGGACTCGCGCTGTCGACGATCGGCGAGGATTCGCCCATCTTGACCACGACGACGCCTGCGAGCACCAGACCCGCCCCCACCAGCTGAATCGGAAGCGGCGACTGGGCCAGCAAGATCCACGCGAAGGCAGTGGCCGCTACCACTTCCATCAACGCCACGAACGACGCGAGCCGCGCGCCGAGCAGCCGCGTACCCGCGATCCCCGTCACGTAGGCGACGGCGGCCGAGACGACCCCCAGCACCAGCACGACCGCCCACCACGGGGCGTCGAACGGAATCAGGTGCACGGTGTGCGTCGTGAACGAGATCGGCAGCACGCCCGCCGCGGCTGCGAGCCCCAGGCCGACGGTGGCCACCAGCAGACCGCCGGTGGCAAGAGCAATCGGCGGCAGTCCGGTGGACATGTCGGAGGAGATGATGAAGTAGACGGAGGCGCCGACCATCGCCGCGAGGGCCCACCCAACGCCCACCAGGGAGATGTGGCCGCCGCCAACCACGTTGAGAAGCAACACCAACCCGAAGGCCGCGATCACCGCCCCCACCACCGTGAGCGGGCCCGGCCGGTGGCCGTGGCGAACCCAGAGGTAGAGCACGACCGCGATGGGTGCAATGTATTCGATGAGCAACGCGATGCCCACATCGAGATGTCCCACCGCAAGGAAGTAGAACAACTGTGCGCCGGCGACGGCAAAGACTCCGTAGGCGACCACGGTGGGCCACGCCTTGCGCAGCACGCGCCACCTCCCGCGCATGGCGAGGATGCCCGGCACCAAGAGGACGGCGCTAGCGATGACCACGCGGGCAAGGGTGGCCGCGCCCGCGGTCCAGCCAGCGTCCATCAGGCCGCGTGCCAGACTTCCCGAGAGTCCAAACGACGCCGCCGAGGCCATGGCAAGGCCCACGCCTCCCGCGAGGGCCGAAGGCGGGGCGTCATTTGTCAAAGCGGTCATGACACATGACACTAGGGCCGCAATGGTAATGTGTCAACATGGTTTTTGCAGATGACACGGCTGAGGCGCTGGAGTCGGCCGTCAGGCTGTCCAATACGGGGCTTGAGCCGGACACTCTGACGACCTTGGACGATCTCACACGCTTCTTTGACGAGCACGAATACACGGGCAAGCGCCCGACGCAAAGCGACCTCGAGCCGGTGCGTGCGATCCGCCCCCAACTGCATGAGATGTTCACGGCGTCGCGCGATGGGGCCGTGCCGTTGGTGAATGAAATCCTGGAACAGCAGGGCGCCCTTCCCCAGGTGGTGCGCCACGGCGATGTCGACTGGCACATCCACGCCACCACGGACGATCGCCCACTCGCGGAGCGCATCCTGGTGGAGACCGCCATGGCGATGGTGGACGTGATTCGCGCGGACGAGATGAGCCGATTCGACCGGTGCGCCATGGATGACTGCGAGGGAGTGGTGTTCGACCTGTCGCGGAATCGATCGCGCAAGTACTGCTCGACCACGTGCACCAACCGCGCGGCCGTCGCCGCGTACCGAGCGCGGCAAGCGTCCGACGAGGACTAACCCCTAGTGCTCCGGGCGATACGCGGTGACCTCGATCTCGATCCTCATCGCCTCACCCAGCAGGCCGACCACCTCCATCGTGGCCGCCGGGCTGATGCCTCGGAACCATTGCCCGAACACCGGATAGCAGGCCTCCGCGTCCTCCCGGTGTGGCAGCCGATAGCGCACGCGCACCACGTCCTCGAGTCCCATCCCCACCGTAGCCAGCGCCTTGGAGATGTTGCGCAGCGCCTTGGAGATGTTGCGCAGCGCCTGGGA